>JARFQH010000349.1 GCA_029287875.1 Desulfobacteraceae bacterium
CCGGTTTGATGACGATCGCGGCCGCCTTGTCATTGTTCAGGTACTTAGCGGCCAGCTGCGACAGTTCACGGCTGGTTATGTCGGCGTAATCAGTCTGGATCGTCCGGCTCCACTCGATCTGCTGGGGAAATTGTTTTGACCCCGTCAGGACCGTATCGAGCCAGTAAGCGTTGGTACGGATGCGGTCCTTTATCCCGGTGAGGCTCGGGCCGAGAGCCCTTTCCAGCTCATCCGGGCGAATGCCGTTTTTTGAGAGATCGGATATGATCTGCCTGACCTCATCCACGACAACAGTCGTCTGGGCCGGGTCCACCAGCGCCGCAGCTTGAAATACGCCATAGCCGGGGTAGGCCCGCCAGGGCCTGTTGTAGGCGTACGGCGAATAGGTAGCCCCCAGACTCTCCCGCAACCGCTCCCGCAGCCGGTCCGAGAAGATTTCACCCAACACGGCCAGGCGGCGCGTGCGTTTGATGTCCCACATGTCTTCGGTGGGATAGGCGACCACGATCAAGGCTTTGGGGATTTCGGTTTCAACCTGTATGTCTAAAGACTGCGAGGCCGGGAATCGGATCGAGGAAGATCGTTTCTCGCCGCCCAAACCCGGCCGGGCGGGCAGGCTGCCGATATAGGTGCCGACAATATCGACCACCGTCGCCTCGTCGAAATCGCCGACCACGGATACCTCCAAGGGCTCGTTTTTCAAGGCGGTATCAATCCAGGAACGCATGTCTTTGAGCGTCAAGGCCGTGAAAGATTCGAAAGGCGGAAGGCCGAAACGCAGATCGCCGCCGGCCAGGAAACGGTATCCGGAAAGCTGCATCTGCCCATCGATCGATCGGGAAAGCGCCGCGTACATCTGACCAAATCGCTGCATCGAAAGGGCGTATGCCTCCTCGCTGTAAACCGGATCCGTCAAATGAGCGTACAACAGCTGAAACAACAGACGCGTCTCTTCCGACACCGTTTTACCTTCTAAAGCAAAATGGTCTTCTGCGACGGTAAAGTCAACCGTGGTGTTACTGCCGGCCATGGCCCGTTCGATATCATCGCGACTCAATGGGCCCAGACCGCTTTCATTGACAACCGCCTGGCCGAGTCCGGAAAGGCCCGGCAGGTTATGCGGTTCACCGGACCGGCCGGTACCGAAGGCGATGTTGACCAGGACCTCATTTTTCTTGAAATCGGTCTTTTTGAGATTCAGGCGCACCCCATTGGCGAAATCGATCTGGGTGATCTCGAGATCCGGAAGGGACATCCTGTTGACAATGCGACCCTTGGATGAGGGGTCAGGCAGGTAAGGAAAGCGGACGGGTTTCGCCTCCCCGTTGGGGGCGACCGCCGTCAACCGGCTGCGGTCATAAGCGTCCAGTAACTGGCGCTCGGGAGGGGTTTCGCCGGTGGTCAGGACCGTATTCCCGGTGACCATGACGAGCCTGTGAGGGGGCGACCAGACGTCCCGAAAGGCTGTGTTTACCCGGTCGAGAGTGAGGGCCTCAAACATCGGGCCCACGAGCGCTTTTCTTTGCTGCGGTGATTGAAAAACCCGGTCTCGATTCAACGAAGAGATGATCTGCATTGCCAGTCGGCGACTGTCGCGGGTGTTGGAAGTTTTCACCGCGTCGTCGTACTCGGCCAGCACGCTTTTTTTGACGCGCTCCAGTTCAGTCTGGGTGAAGCCGAAACCAAGGGCGCTTCTGAGGGTCTGCTCGATTAAAGGCAGCATTTTATCCCAGTCTTCGGGGTTGCCTTCGGCGCTGATCATCGCCGTTTTCAACTGACGCAGGAACGTTCCCGAGCCGGAGGACACATCCGTAAACGGTGTATCGGGTTTCTTGACCAGAGCATCCAGACGATGCTGGAGCATCCGGTCGGCGACCTCTTCCAGGAGCAGTTGCTGCTGAAGGGTGGTGGAATCCGGACGGTGAGGCACCTTTTCGATAACTTCCAGAGAAACCGTGGTGTTGCCCGCTTCCTTTTCGAAATGGTAGAAGGGTTTGATTCCCGCATGGTTGACGGTGCCGAATTCGGGTTTGTCCCTTTGTGGTGCCCGGACAGATAAATCGCTGAATCGATCTTTTATGAGCCGCTCGGCCAACCGGGCATCGAAATCACCGGCCATCACCAGGAGCATGTTATCCGGCCTGTACCAGGTATCGTAGAAGTCTTTGAGAAGGTTGCGGTCAGCGTTCCGAATGACTTCCGCGCTTCCGATGGGAAGCCTCTGCGACAACCGTGTTTCGGGAGCTTCGAAACCGAGGCCGGCCACATAAGTGCGATAGGATGCCGAGTCCCGACTGCGCATTTCCGCCAGGATGACCTTTCGCTCGCGGTCGATCTCGGACGGCAGCAAAGAAGCCCCGTCGGCATAGTCCCTCATGACCAGAAGCCCCTCGCTGAGATTTTTCTCGTCCCCCTCAGGTAGAAGAACCAGATAGACCGTTTCACCGAAGCCGGTGTAGGCGTTTGCATCGGCACCGAACTGCATGCCGATGCTTTGGAAATACTTCACCAGTTCCCCGGGTGCAAAATGGGTTGATCCGTTGAAGAGCATGTGTTCCAGAAAGTGGGCCACACCCTTCTGATCGTCGTTTTCGCTCAAGCTGCCGCTCATGACCTTCAGGTTGATGCTGACCCTGTCCCTGGGCGTGCGGTTTTCCATGAGGGCATACCTGAAGCCATTGGGGAGTTCCCCGAACACGACCGCAGGGTCCGGCGCAAGGTCACTTTTGTCGTGAGGCCAAGAAGGCGCCGTCGGCTTTTTGAAGGATCGATCCGTTTCAGCGGCATTGACCGGGGCCGTCAACAGATTGCCGAGACCCCCGTCGAGGGTGCGACTGTCAAGACCCGCACCCGTGCTTGAAACAAGAATGAGGACAAAGATCCACAAGAGAGTCGATCTCAAGAGCCGTTGAAAACCGTTCTGAATTATCTTCATGGTGGATTCCCTTCTTTTAATTAGGATCATCTCCCAAATAGTTGGTCGATGGATCGGGGCCAAGGTTTCGAGGGTTCAAGGGTTCGGGTGAAAACAAATCATCAAAAAGTAAGCGGTGTATGCCGACCCCACTTCTTTGGGCCGTCCCCATCGGGAGTGCATTTTGATGGCTTACCGAATTTGCGGGATGAGCAGGCTACCCACCGCCTGGAGCCTGCGTCGCGTTCATTACCATTACTTGAATCCTGGACCCCTTGAACCCTCGAACCCTTCTCTCCAACTCAATGGGAAAAGCTCATTTATTGTAATACCGTCACCTTTCCATAGCCTTTCTGCCGGATTACACGGTTGTAATATTCGTGCAAGGCACATGAAAGGTTGAGGCATTAATGTATCAGCAAACGAAAACGAACCGGACAACACAACAAACCGTCGACGGCAGGGATCCTTTCGTTAACAGTTCGAATAAACCGCGCGTCGACAACAAACTAATCATTAGGAGGACCAAGAACATGACACGAACATTAAGATTAACACGGTCTATCATTATTGTAATGATGACAGGGCTATTATTGGTATCGGGATTTCTGATCGCGAATGCGAGCCCGAATGCGCCGGTACCGATGATTCCGGAAAATTTCAGCAGCCTGGCCGACACTGTCAGCCCGGCCATCGTCCACATCCGGGTGGAAAAAACGGTCAAGACCAGCGGACCGGCTTTGGGTCCATTTGGGATGAACCCCTTCGGCAACAACAATCCTTTCAAAGATCATTCGGAAAAGTTTTTCGGGCCGAACGGTCGGCCGGAATTCAAACAACCCGGTTTGGGATCCGGCTTCGTCATCGACAAAGACGGTTACGTCGTCACCAACAACCATGTGGTTGAGGGCGCCGATAAAATCAAGGTCGTCCTCAAGGATGAGCGGGAATACGACGCCAAGATCGTCGGTCGGGATCCTGTCACCGATATTGCCCTGCTCAAGGTTGACGCAAAAGACAGTCTGCCGACCGTGGCCTTGGGAAGCTCCGACAATCTGAAAGTCGGGGAGTGGGTCATGGCCATCGGAAGCCCGTTCGGGTTGGATAACACCGTGACCGCCGGCATCGTCAGCGCCAAAGGGCGCGTGATCGGTTCCGGACCCTACGACGATTATATTCAGACGGACGCCTCCATCAACCCGGGGAACAGCGGCGGCCCCCTGCTCAACATGAAGGGTGAGGTGGTCGGGATCAACACCATGATCATCGCCCGTGGTCAGGGAATCGGGTTCGCGATTCCGATCGACATGGCAGAGAGAGTCATCAAACAGCTAAAACAAAACGGTGAGGTCACCCGCGGGTGGTTTGGCGTCAGTGTTCAGGACGTGAAGGGAGACCTGGCGGATTACTACGGCGCCAAGGGGCAGACCGGTGTGCTGGTTGCTGCCGTTACGCCCGGAGATCCGGCGGAAAAA
>JARFQH010000387.1 GCA_029287875.1 Desulfobacteraceae bacterium
CCGGTCTTTCGCCCGTTGCCGCCGATATCTCCTCCCGGGCCTGCTTCAAACGGTCTTCCGAGCGCGCAAAGAGCATCACCCGTGCACCCTCGCGTGCAAATTCCATGGCGGCGGCTTTCCCGAGGCCGTCGCTGGCGGCCAAGACCAGTACTGGTTTTCCTTTCAGTCCCAAATTCATTTTTGACTCCTTTTAGGGTCACGGTAAGAAATAATGCCACACGATTGCGCCGGATTATGATTTGTCTACAAGGCACATCCACCTGCGCATATCGGGATATGTGTGGGTGGATGTAACACAGTAGACGGGCCATAAGACAAGCAAGAGGTGGTATTATTTTTTGCCGGGGCCCTTAAAGTCCACCACCGGGTTGACCAGAGACAGGAAGCCGCTGATGCGGCACTCGACGATGTCGCCGTCGGCAATGACACAGGCGCCCGGCGTTCCGGTCGAGATGATATCGCCGGGCAGCAGGGTCATCACCTGTGAAAGGAAAGAAACCAGAAACGCGGGCGAAAAGGTCATGTTGGCGACCACGTTTTTGGCATGGACCCTGCCGTTCAGCACAGTCGAAACCTCGAGGGTCGATACGTCCGGGATCTCATCCGGGGTGACGAGCTGCGGTCCGAAGCTGAAAAACGTGTCGAAGCTCTTTGAAACCGTCAGGTAGCGGGGGTTCTGCCGCAGAATGTCCTCGGCCGTTATGTCGATGATCGTGGTGAAACCAGCCACCATAGTCAGCCAGTCTTCGGCGCGGACGTCTCTGCATTGTTGGCCAATGACCACTCCCAGCTCGCCTTCGGCCGTTGTCTTCTGCGACAGGTCAGGGATGCGGATGGCATCGCCGGGACCGATGAGGGTCGTGTCCGGCTTCATGAAGCTGCCCGGGATACCCGTCGGCGTCTTTTCCGACAGGTCGGCGGCGTGGTCGGCGTAATTGAGTCCGATGCCCCAGATCTTGCGCGGCCGGCGATACAGCGGGGATGGTCGCAGTGCATTTGCGGAAACGACATCGTCGGTCATGGTTTCCAGCGCCTGCCGTCCTGTGGCAATATACCACGCGGTGAGATCCTTTAGACCGCCGCTGGTGATCAACTCCAGCGTATCGGTCGGCCAGGTGCGATCGAATCTGCGGTTGACCGCCGCCAAGGGGATCAACCCGTGCGGTGTGGCAATAGCTGATTTTTCGCGCCCCTCCATTTTTAAAGTGGCTAATCGCATGATGGGTTTCCTGTGATGATTTTAAAGTTCGATAGCATGATGTAACAAATTCCGTATTTCAGGAGATTCGTGATGACGGATAATGATGCGGCCACCGATCAGTCCGCCGGTTTTCCTGCAAACGCCCCTACGCTTAGCATGAAAGTGCGCACCTGACAAATACCGCTTTTAGCCGCCTTTCTGGATCGGAAGCTGTTCCGTGAGTTGAATGAACCCGGTGTTGGCCCCTCATTTAACTATTGACACAACAATCGATATTGAATATTGAATTTTGTATGCAAAATACAATGGCGTTTCCGAGGCAGGATGCCAAGGTGTTCCTCGACACCAAAAGTGAAAACCGGAACCCGAGGTTAGCGAACTAAATGGAAAATATGGGTGTCATTCACGAGAATTTGGACCAGAAAGTATACCTGATCATCAAAGACATGATCATAGAGCGTCAGTTGCTGCCGGGAGAGAAAATTCCGCAGGACAAGCTGGCCCGTGAACTGGGCATCAGCCGCACCCCTCTGGTGAGTGCCCTCAAATATCTCGAAAAAGAAAAGCTGGTCGAGGCCAAGCCCCGGCGGGGATTTTTCGTGCGTCTTTTTACAAAGCACGAGATGGTCAGTATCTTCGAGCTGCGCGAGGTATTGGAAGGACTGGCGGCCAGACGCGCCGCCCTCAACATTACCGACATCCAGGTCGAGAAACTCAAAGACTTCTCAAAGGCCTTTCAAATTTCGAAATCGTTTCCCGATGTCGGCTCTTATGCCAAGGTGGACCGCGGCTTCCACAACTATGTAACCGAAATCGGAGCCAAGGAGTTTTTAAAAAATATCCTGCAAACCTACAACATCATCAGTTTTTCGTATCAAGTGGTGTCATCCGAGGGTCTGGTCAGGCCACCCGTTGAGACAATCGATGAGCATCTGGCCATTATCGACGCCATCGGCCGGCGAGACCCCGCATCCGCCGAAGAATTGATGCGGCAGCATTTCAGGCACTCAATCGCTACGTTAAAAAACGAAATCGAAAACGGCACTCAGAATAGGGTTGCAAAAATCGAACGCCTACAATTCGGCAAATCAACGACACCATCTCAAGGGCTGCGGACGCTGAAAACGCCTAACGTTCTGTCAAAAAAGCCGTAATGCCGGTCGTCCCAAAAGGTTAGAAAAGGGCGACCGGCTATACAGGCATGAAAGGAGGGATGGATTCGATATCACAAAATTCGCGCAAATGTGGACGGAAACCCATTCCAAATCGTAAAAACATGAAAAAGGGAGGAGAGCGATGAAAAAGATTCTGTTTGTCTGTCTGGTCGTGATGTTGACGGTAACCACCGGTGCCTTTGCTGCGAGCAAGGGGTTTCCCACCCGGAATATCACCAATGTGGTCGTTTGGGGTGCCGGTGGCGGGACCGACACCTGCAACCGGATTATAAGTGCTGAAATGGCCAATATCCTGGGGGTCAACATCAACGTGATCAACAAAACCGGCGGCGTCGCCGGCTCGGTGGGCATGAACTATGCGTATTCCCAGCCCCACGATGGGTACACCCTGTGCGGCCTGTCTGAGTCCAACGTTACTGCCGGTGTTCAGGGCGGCTGGGATAAAAATTTTGACGTATGGGACGCCTTCATCGTCGGTGGGTCGCCGGACGTCATTTCCGTCACTCCGGATACGCCGTACAAGACGCTCAAAGACCTGATTGAAGCCGCAAAGAAGGACCCCAAGGGTATTAAAGCCGCCGCCAGCGGTGCCGGCTCCATCCACCACCTGAACCTTTTGGCGGTGGAAAACGGCTCCGGGGCCGCGTTCAATTTCATTCCCTACAAAGGATCGGCCCCTGCCCAGAATGCAGCCATGACCGGTGAGGTCTCGGTGGTCGTGACATCACTGGCCGAGCAGCAGCAATTGCTGCGTGGCGGGAAGCTGAGAGCCCTGGGCATGTTGATCCCGGATTCCTTCGAGGTCGAAGGACTGGGCGCTATTCCCTCCGCGTTTGATGCCTACCCCGGATTGTCGAAATACCTGCCGATTTCCCAGGCCATCGGCTTCGCGGTTCCGGCCGACACGCCGGCAGAGGCCAAATCCGTCCTCGTGGATGCCTTTAAAAAGGCAATGGCCACCGAAAAGGTAAAATCCTGGGCCAAGGAGAATTACTATCTCCTTTCGGGCAAAACCGGGGCAGAGTCGAAGGCGGTGTTCGACGCACTCCAGTCGAATTTTGCCTGGACGCTTTGGGACCTGAAGGCGGCGACCGTCGATCCCGCGTCTCTCGGTATTCCCAAACCATAAACCAATAACCCGGCGCAGGTGCCGGAAAGTTTATGATACCGGCACCTGGCCGTGATACCGGCCCCGGCGTGGCGGAAAGCGACGCCGGAAATCCGATCGGATTCAAGGACCGTTCATTATGATGGAGAAAGAAAAACTCCGCAAAGCGGATATATTTTCCGGTGGCATCATGTTTTTATTCGGGCTGTGGATTCTCAGCCAGGCCTTGAAAATGCCGATGAAAGATTCCTGGGGCGGCGTCCAGAATGTCTGGTTCGTCTCGCCGGCCCTCTTCCCCCTTTTTGTCGGTGCCATGATCATGCTGTTGGGCGCGCTGCTCATTCGCATCGCCTTCAGGGAAGTGGGTTCTGAGGAATTGAAGCGGGTTCTGCGCTGGCTCGGCAGCCCGGATGTGGTCCGTTTTCTGAAGACGGCACCACTGCTGCGGTTTTACGCCATCGTCGTTCTGTTTTTCAGTTTCGTATACTTAAACATCCCGCGTATCGATTTCTTCCTGTGCAGTGTGCTTTTCCTGGTAGTGTTCATCAGCATGTTCTACTTTGACGATGACATCCTGCTGAAGAAGATGTTCTTTTTCTATCTTGCCGGGACCATTTTGTTTGTTCTCTCGATGGCATCCGGGCTTTTAGCCGCACTGACGTCTGTCCTGCACTATCCGAGCGATTGGTTCACCTTTGTCTTCATCATCGGCTACTGCCTCTACGTCTGGACGTTGATTCGCGACAACCCGGCGTCGCGTATAAAGTTTAAAACCAGTTTGATTCTATCCGTGGCCACGCCCTTTCTGATCGGCCCCATTTTCAAGTATCTTTTACTGGTGCCCATGCCGAAAGAGGGCCTCGTCGTGGTGCTGATGGATGCCATCCGGTATTGGGAATTCTAGCCTGACAAAGCGGGAGCTCCTGTTTCCATGATACTTCTCGACCGCCTGGGAGCATTTTTTGAGATTGTCTTTCATCTCGCCTCGGCTCCAGCGAGCCTTGCCATCCTTTTCGGATCGGTGCTTCTGGGGATTATTTTCGGTGCGATGCCGGGTTTGACATCGACCCTGGGGGTCGCCCTGCTGACGGCATTGACCTACGGGATGGACACAGACCTGGCCCTGGTCTGCCTATTGGCGATCTATGTCGGCGGCACTTACGGTGGGTCCTATTCGTCGATCCTGATTAATATTCCCGGTACCGCCGCGGCTGCCGCCACGGCTTTGGACGGCTACCCATTGGCCTGCAAAGGCGAGGGCGGACGGGCTATCGGCTTGACGACCACCGCTTCGGCCATCGGCACCATCATCAGCATGGTCTTCGTGGTGAGCATATCCCCCATCATTTCGCACTTTGCCCTGCAGTTTACGTCCTTCGAGTTTTTCCTGCTGGCCTTCTTCGGTATCCTGATCAGCGGCACCCTGACCAGCCCGGACCTGGTGATCAAAGGGTGGATTGCCGGGTTTATCGGGCTTTTTCTGGCCTGCGTGGGGCGTGATCTGCTGCAGTTCTATCCACGGTTTACCTTTGGACTCACCGAATTGGACAGCGGCGTCGAGGTGGTACCGGTGCTCATTGGCGCGTTCGGCATTCCCCAAATCATCCAGGTGCTCAAGGATCGCTTCCAGATCGGTGAAACCCAGAAAATACAACGGATTTTGCCCGAGTTCGGCACTATCATCCGCAACATCCCAGCCATCATCCGCTCGGCCCTCATCGGCGTCGGCATCGGCGCCGTGCCCGGCATCGGCGAGGATATTGCCGGCTGGGTCTCCTACGGCACGGCCAAAAACACCTCCAAACATCCCGAGACCTTTGGAAAGGGGGAGATGCAGGGTGTTCTGGCCAGCGAAACAGCCAACAACGCCTGTGTGGGCGGTGCCCAGATCCCGCTGCTGACCTTGGGCATCCCGGGCAGCCCGCCGGCCGCCATGCTGCTGGGTGCGCTTATGCTCCATGGGGTCACGCCAGGCCCCATGATCACCTTCGAGCACCCCACTTTTATCATGGAAGTAGCCGCCATTCTGCTGCTGGCTTCCTGCGCCATGTGGGTCGTCGGCATTCTGTTGGCCAAGCAAGTCGTTAAAGTATTGCGCATTCCCCCCCAGCTCTTCATGCCCATCATCGGCGTGCTCTGTATCATCGGCTCCTATTCGCTGGGGTTGAGTATTATCAATCTGTATCTGATGCTGCCGGTCGGCATCGTCAGCTATTTTCTGATCGAAATGGGCTATCCTATCGCTCCGCTTGTCATCGGCGTTATCCTGGGACCCATGGCGGATGAAAACCTGCGTAGCGCCCTGATGGTTTCTCAGGGCAGTTTTCTACAGGTGTTCCAGCGGCCGGTTTCGCTAATCCTGTTTCTGATCATCGTCTGGACTGTGATCAGCCAGTTTCAGTGGTACCAAACGTTTAAAAACCGCATGATCGACGTTCTTCTGAGACGCAAAAATTGACGGGCGACGCCTAAAGATAAAGGGGCCAATGAGGAGTGACCCCGAAAAGGGTGAAGCGCTGTTCGGGGTGTCACAAGCCGGTGCTTTTGACACGAAAATAAGGTGGGCGCCTCCGCCCGTAAAACCGGTATCGAAAGACGGCTGAAACTCGCCGCCAACGGGCTCTAAGCCCGAACCAGGCCCGTCTTCAAAAAAGGGGGCGGGTTTGTCCCCAATGGTGTGCCTTGCACGCGGTATCGACACTGGGTTCGGTCTAAGACCCCGTAGGCGACGCAGACAGTCAGCCGCTGTTCTCAACCGCTCATCCGGGCTCCGGCGCATCATTTTCTTGCAC
>JARFQH010000388.1 GCA_029287875.1 Desulfobacteraceae bacterium
CCGGCCAAGGGCCAGGTCTTCTATGGGCAGGTCGATTTCTGGGGGTCCGATCCGCCGACCCGCGACCGGATTATCCGGCGCGCCGGGGTGATGTACCAGAGCGGGGCGCTGTGGAGCTCGATGACCCTGGCCGAAAACATCGCCCTGCCGCTTGAGACCTACACGGATTTGAGTCCCGCGCAGATCCGTGATGTGGTCAAGCTGAAGCTGGCCCTGGTGGGCATGGCCGGCTTCGAAGAGTTCTACCCCTCTGAGATCAGCGGCGGGATGCAGAAGCGGGCCGGCATCGCCCGGGCCATGGCGCTGGATCCGGAAGTCCTTTTTTTCGACGAGCCCTCGGCCGGGCTGGACCCGGTGAGCGCGCGGCGGCTGGATGATCTGATCCTGGAGCTGCGCGAGAGCCTGGGCACCACCATGGTGGTGGTGACCCACGAGCTGGCCAGCATATTTGCCATCGGCAGCAATTCGGTGTTTCTGGATGCGTCCCAAAGGACCATGACGGCCACGGGCAACCCGAGCACGCTGCTGGCTGAAACCAAGGATCCCACGCTGCGGTTGTTTCTCACCCGCGGTGAGAAATCTTAAACACGATAAGGATGGGCACACATGGCCAAACAAGCGAACAAGATGATGATCGGCGGTTTCGTTGTCATCGCGGTAGTCCTACTGGCCGCCAGCCTGGTGATTTTCGGCTCGGGCAAGTTCTTCAAAAAGACCGTTAAATATGTTCTGTATTTCGACAGCTCCGTCAAGGGGTTGAGCGTGGGTGCGCAGGTGCAGTTCCAGGGGGTTCAGGTGGGGTCGGTGGAAAGCATTACGCTCAACATCGATCCTAAAGTGATGAAGGCGGATATTCCGGTTATTGTCGAAGTCGAGCCGGATCGATTCAAGGTGGTTGGTGGTGCTCAGAGGACGGATGAAGATCGCAAAAAAGGTGTACAGCAGCTTATTGAAAAAGGGTTGCGGGCCGTGCTGGCGACGCAGAGCTTCATCACCGGGCAGCTGATGGTCGAGCTCGATTTTTATCCCGATACCCCGATCAACTTGAAAAACATTGCTAAAGAGTATATTGAGATCCCCACCATCCCGTCCACCACCGAGCGGTTGGCCCAGTCACTTCAAAAGCTCAACCTGGAAGGTCTACAAAAAAATCTGGAGAACACCCTGGCCGGGGTCGATCGGTTCGTCAACAACCCGGACCTGATCGGCAGCGTCAAGACTCTGAAAGAGACTCTCGAGGAGATGCGACAGGTCGTGAAAAAGGTCGACGCCAAAATAGACCCGCTGGCAGACCATCTAGACGGCACCATCCGCGATACCCGCAAACTGGTCAATAACGTGGACCATCAGGTGGATCCGCTGGCGAAAAATGTGAACAACGCCGTCAAGGATTTCGGCAAACTGGCCCGGGACGCCGACGCTCGGGTGGCGGCGCTGGGGACCAGTTTGGATAAAACTCTGTCGGCGGTCAGGGGGGTTATGTCCCCAGACGCCCCGCTGATCGTCGAGTTGGAGAGCAGCCTGCAGGAGATTTCAGCTACGGCCCGCTCGTTCCGGCAACTGGCCAACACTCTGGGCCAGCACCCCGAGGCCTTGATTCAAGGCCTCGGCAAACCAGGAGAAAAATAAGATGAGAGATGCGCCCTTTTTCCGTTGTTTACCGGTGATTCTGGTGATTTGTCTCCTCTTTTTGGACGGCTGCCTGGGCAGGAGCCAATCGCCGCGGTTTTATGCGCTGAGCCCGATAACCGAAGACAAAGCCATGGCAAAAAGCGACACCCCAGAGCGCGATACGCGTATCGGCATCGGCCCGATCAAGCTGGCCGATTACCTGGACCAGTCCAAGCTCGTCACCCGCACCGGCGACAACCGGCTGGTGAAAGCCGAGTTCGATCTTTGGGCAGGGGCCTTCAAGGACAATTTGACCAACGTGCTGGCCGAAAACATCGGGCTGCTGCTGCCGACCGAACGAATATTCATTTATCCCTGGCGGCTGGCCGAGCCAATGGACTATCAGATCATCCTGGATGTGGTTCGGCTCGATGGTGATTTGGGCAAAGAGGCCTGGCTGGTGGCGCGCTGGAGCATTCTCGGAGGCAAGAACAAGGAACTGGTTGCAGCGAGCCGCTCCAACATCCGCGAGCCGGTGAGCGGGCCGGATTATAATGCCCTGGTTTCAGCCCAGAGTCGCGCGCTGGCCAAACTCAGTCATGAGATAGTCAAGGCCATTCAGGCGGCGAGCCGGAAGCAAACCGGGAAATAAAACGAACCCGGTAAGAGATGGTATAGGAGTTGATAGCATCATCACTTTACGGAGTTCTTGCATTTAATTTTAACGGTCGTTTTTTGGCACTAATTAGATTGCCCTAAGCTCAAATTTCGACCCCCAACAGAGAGGATTTAAAAAATGATAACCAGACGAAAAGTACTGCAAGGCATGGCCGCCGCAACGATCCTGGGCCTGTGCGGTCCCCTGTGGGCAACAAAGCAAGCTGGCCATTTTCTAAAACCCGGCGAAAAACTAAAGCCAGGCGAATACGTATGGGAACCCGAATTGTCGCCGGAGGGGCCGGTCGTTATGCTGGTGTCGCTACCGGAACAGATGGGGCATGTCTATCGCAACGGGTTGGAGATCGGCGTAACGACTGTATCGACCGGACGTAAAGGACATCGTACACCGACGGGCGTATTTGTCATACTGCAGAAAGACAAGCACCATCATTCCAGTATTTATCATAATGCATCCATGCCGAACACCGAGCGGTTGACCTGGGGCGGGATTTGTCTGCATGCGGGTGGCCTGCCCGGCTACCCCAGTTCCCACGGCTGTGTTCATTTGCCCCTGGAATTTTCCGCCAAGCTGTTTGACATTACTCACCTGGGTACGGCGGTGATCATTGCCGATGAACATTCGGCCCCCGCCGACGTCGTGCATCCGGGCATTGTTCTCAGCGGTGATGCCGACCAGATGATCGCTCAGGAAATCGCCCGGGAGCGCAGAAAGAAGCACAAGGCGGTGCCCCCCGCGGCCGGAGATCACCCGAATCGTGTACCGGTTGCCTCGGTTGTGGTGAGCGGCGCGGATCGGAAATCCTACTTACTCAAAGACGGCGAGATCGTTAATCAGAAACCGATCACCATTGCCAATTCCGATCAACCTCTGGGCACCCATGTCCTGGTGTTAAAAACGCTTGAAGGCAAGCATCCCACCTGGAGTGCCGCGTCGATCCGTCATGCTGATTCGACGGCTGCCGTGCAGAACACGGATAACGCAACCCTTGATCGAATTAAATTCGACCCGGCGTTTGTCGAACAAACACTTGGGGCCATGCACCCAGGCATGATGCTGATGATCACGGATCTTGCCGCAGACCCGGAAACCCGATCAGAAAAGGATTTCGTCATCGTAACATCGGAGTATGTTCAGTCTTAGCGAGAAATATTATCTCATGCGCTGGAAATGGATCGTCACCATCGGCGTTTTGATGATCGTTATCTTGATTACCGCCGTTTATGTGGTCCTGAAGACCTATGACTACAATAAACTAAAGCCTCTGGTTGCCCAAGTGGTTGAAGATGCGACGGGCCGCAAACTGAGCCTGGGCGGCGAGGTGAGCCTCGAAATCGGGTTAATGCCCACGCTGGTTGTGACGAATATAGCGCTGGCAAATGTTCCCTGGGGCTCGCAAGCGCAAATGATCGAGATTGAAAAGCTGGAGGCGCAGGTTCGGCTGCTGCCGCTGCTGCATAAAGATGTGGTGGTCAAAGAGATCGGTCTTTTCGGGGTCAAGGTGTTGCTTGAGACGGATGCCGACGCCCGGGCCAATTGGGACTTTGTTGCGGGCGACAGCTCCGCCGGCCGCCTCGGTTCGCTCGGGCCAGTTGAAATAGATGTCGCCCGGGTCAGCATCGAGAACCTGCATTTTTCATTTCGCCGGCATGGGACTCATTCCCAAACGCAGTTCACATTAGCGAGCCTGGTGATAAACAAAGAAGAGACAGAAGAAGCGCTTTCATTCAAACTCCAGGCTGACTTCAACGGGCAGTCGGTCGCGTTATCCGGTAAGACCGGAGGGATCCGTCAATTGTTTACGCACAAGCGCTTCCCGCTTCAAGTGTCAGGAAGTTTGTCAACCGCAGCCATCAAGATCAATGGCGCAATTGAGGATGCTCTCAACCTTCAGGGTATCGATGTGGAGGCCCAACTGATTGGCGAGAATATGGCGACCCTCGAGCCTGTTATGGATATTCGGCTGCCAAAGACAAAATCATTTGAAGTGAATGGGGAGATAAAGGGTAACAAGGAATCCCTGAAACTGGAAAATGTCAAAGGGAATTTGTCCGGAAGCGGTTTCGACCTCGCCGTCAGCGGCGGCGTTGGCGACTTGATCGCCTTCAGCGGCATCGACCTGAATCTGAAAAGCTCTGGCAAGGATCTGGCAGAAATCGGTCCGATCATCGGGGAGAAACTGCCAGCAACGGATGGCTTTACGGTGCAGGGGCGACTGACAGGTTCTGCAAAACTCCTGTCTCTCGATGAAGCACAAGGCAACGCCCACCACGGCGGTCTGAGTTTGGCGGTGGAGGGCGGAATTAAAGATTTTCTCAATTTCAACGGCATCGATCTATCCGTAAAAGGCTCCGGCAAGGATTTATCAGGTATAGGGCCGATTATCGGGGAGAAATTACCCGCCACAGATGAATTTGCGCTTCAAGGCCGGTTAATGGGGTCTGCCAAGGCTCTATCCATGCTCGATGCCCGGGGAAGCACCCGTCGCGGCAATATGCGCATCGCTGTAACCGGAGCGGTCAAAGATCTACCCACCCTCAGGGGCATTGACCTGCAGTCCAGGCTAACCGGCAAGAACTTGGAAGAGTTTGGTGACATCATCGGAGAAAAACTTCCGGCAACCGATGAATTCGAAATTCAAGGCCGGTTATCGGGTTCACCCAAGGTTCTATCCATGCAGGACGCCCGGGGCAACGCCCGTCGCGGCGGTATGCACATCGCTGTAAACGGTGCAGTCAAAGATCTGTTGACCCTCAGGGGCATGGACCTTCAGTCCAGGCTAACCGGCAAAAACCTGGAAGAGTTTGGGGGCATCATCGGAGAAAAACTTCCGGCAACCGATGAATTCGAGATTCAAGGCCGACTGACGGGCTCTGCCAAGACCCTATCATTGCAAAAAGCCGGCGGCAGGGCCAATCGAGGCAGCTTGAGACTTTCTTTAAAGGGTGAGGTCAAGGATTTGACTGACCTCAGCGGCATGGATCTGCGCTTACAGGGTTCGGGCAAGGATTTGGCGGAGATTGGAACGATCACCGG
>JARFQH010000022.1 GCA_029287875.1 Desulfobacteraceae bacterium
CCCATTATCTCCGTGAAGTACAGCCCAGAAAGTGAGGAAACCCAATGGTGCGTATGCTGTTATCATTTTTTATTTTCTTTGGATTGGCATCGGTCGCCGTCGCAGACAGCGGTCTCGTGAACGTAAAAAGCACGCACAGCGCGAAAGATACGGCCGACAGACTGGAGAAAGCCCTTGCGACCAAGGGAATGACCGTGTTTATCCGGATCGACCATGCCGCAGGTGCAAAAAAAGCCGACCTCGCTCTGCCGCCCACCGAACTGGTGATCTTCGGCAATCCGAAGGTCGGCACACCGCTGATGCAGTGCAGCCGCAGCGTGGCCATCGATCTGCCCCAAAAGGCGCTTATCTGGGAAGATGACCAGGGACAGGTCTGGCTGGCCTACAACGATCCGGCTTACCTTGCCACGCGACACGCCATAACCGGCTGCGAGGCGGTTCTTAAAAAAGTCGACGGTGCACTTAAGAATTTTGCGGCCGCGGCCACGCAACCTTAGGGCTCACTCAAAAGTAACGTCACATTCTGAACGCCGATGCATCCCATCCGGCTGTCGGTGCAAAAACGCGGAATAGCCAGATATGCCGCGTTTTCGCGCCTTGCCGGTCGGGCGCCTCAACCTCCTAAATTTCGAACTTATCTTTTCGTGAACCCGTAGAAACCGGTCGACGAAAATCCGCGGCGAAAACCGATAGAAAGGGGAATCACTCCGTGCAGCAACCATCCCAAACCCATAGTGCTGCCGTTGGTTATGCACTATGGATATTTGGTTTTACCGGCTCGCATCGCTTCTACTTCGGCAAACCCATATCGGGAACCATCTGGTTCTTTACGCTGGGCCTCTTGGGCATCGGCTGGCTGATCGATATTTTCCTGATTCCGGGCATGAATCGCGACGCGGCCCTGCGGTTCCATCCCGGCAGAATCGATTACAATGCGGCCTGGATCCTTCTGACATTCCTGGGACTGCTCGGTGTCCACCGGATGTATATGGGAAAATGGCTGACGGGCTTACTCTACCTGGTCACGGGCGGTATCGTCGGAATCGGTTATCTTTACGATTACTGGACTCTTAACGATCAGATTACACTGATCAACTCGGGAGAGTAAAGAAACGAGCGGAAGTGGCGGCCCGTTTACCGGGGGGTAATGACGGAACACGGCAATTACACGGCATTTCGAAAGCCGCGCCTCTGGTGAGATGCAGCAGATGCCTTGTAAGCGTTCACAGGGCACCGCATCTGCTTTGTTGTCGGGCACTTGAAGTACAAAAGTACGTCTGCGCGCCCGACGCCTTGCATCTGCGGCACCCTGTAAACGCTTACAATTAGGTGGTTTGAAGTGCACCGGGCTTTGCAACCCAGTGAACGGTTACGATGCCTTTCGCAGCAATACCTGCGCTGCTGGAGAATCAAGAGGGATATAGGCTGTGCCAGGTTTTAATGTTTTTTTGCGCCACCCAGTCCGCTACGCGCGTGCTGAATTCATGATAGTGAGGGGTTTGTCTATGTGCTTGGTAGGCAGCTTCATCGGTGTACAGTTCATAGAGAAAGATACGGCCGCCGTCCTGCGCATCGATGCTGACGTCAAAGCGGTGGCAATCGGTCTCATGCGTCAGTGAGTTACGGGCTTGTTTCAAAACGGTTTCTCGGAACTCGCGCTCATGTTGCTGGTGAATCGAGAATTCGACGGTGACGACAAACATGGCAGTCCTCTCTTTGGATGGTTTATATGGATTTCGGGAAAAGCCGCTCGAGTTCGGCGACTTGAGACCGGGTCAACTGACCGTAAGGCCGGTCTCTGACCATTAAGAACAGCCGGGCGGTTTCCTCCAGTTCTTCGGCGG
The DNA here is from genome assembly GCA_029287875.1 of Desulfobacteraceae bacterium. Classification (GTDB taxonomy): domain Bacteria; phylum Desulfobacterota; class Desulfobacteria; order Desulfobacterales; family SG8-13; genus JARFQH01. The sequence continues at coordinate 1,845 of JARFQH010000022.1, forward strand.
CATTGACCGCCGCAGCCAGATCCCTTTCGCAGACAATCATACCATGATGGGCCAACAGCATGGCGTGAGTGTCGATCGCCCGGCGACCGACCGCTTCGGCAAGGTCGGGATCACCCGGTCGAAAATAGGGAACGAGGGGCAGGCGTCCGATTCGCATCACAAAATAAGGCGTCAGCGGCGGCAGGACGCTTTCCGGGTCGAGCCCCCCCAGACAAGCGACCGCCATGCAGTTGGGGGCGTGCAAATGGACCACCGCACCGGCCAAGCTTCTGGCCCGATACATGGCCCGGTGGACGACCCACTCTTTTGACGGCTTGTCCCCATCGCGATGCCGACCTTGCGGATCAAGCAGTGAGAGTCTCTCTGGTTCCAACCGGCCGAAGCTGGAATTGGTCGGGGTGATGAGGAATCCGTTGTCCAGCCGCACGCTGATATTGCCGGCACTGCCGGAACTGTATCCCCGCATGAAAAGCGACCGTGCCTGCTGTACGATTTGATTGCGAAGTTCCTGTTCCGTCATGCCGCCTTCTCCACTTTTCTTACAGCAAAATCCGGTCTCCGAAAATACCCCGATTTCAAACTCTCTTATACTGTTGACGTCCGATAAGGGATGCTTTAGGGGTATACCTTGACGTATACGTTGTCAAGACGTGCTGTAGGGTGCGCCAGCCACATTATTCGGTTGTGTCCGTTGAGCCCGTTAAGCCTGTTGAGCCGGTTAGGTTAGGCAAGGGATGTGACCCAAATTCTATTTTCGTGTTAACCACTCATGGCCCTTAAGCCACCACTGGTTGCGGGTTCTGAGTTTCGAGTTTCAAGTTTCTATTTGCGGGTCAAATTCTATTTTCGCGTTAAAGCGTCTGACCGGCCACAACGGTTAGCGTAACCACAACCCGTCCTGCCGACGCTGCCAAGGGAGCGGCGGATCCTATCGAGCTTTCGTACCGGAGGAAGACCATGCCCCCCTTGTCCATTTCGCTCCGCGACATCGCATTTTTCGGAAATGGATTGAACCGGCCTGAATGCGTTCTGTGTACCGCCAAAGGGTATATCTACTGTGCCGATTGGAGGGGCGGCGTCACCCGGCTCGACCCGGACGGCCGTCGGCAGGCGTTTCTGGCAACAAATACGGGGATCGATATCCGTCCGAACGGGATTGCCCTGTGCCGCGACGGCTCGTTCTTGCTGGCCAATCTTGGTGACGACGGCGGCCTCTACCGCCTCCGGCGCACCGGTGCCCTGGAAACGGTTTTGACCGCCGTCGAGGGCTTCAGACTACCGCCCGCCAATTTTGTCCTTATCGACGCAAACGACCGCATCTGGTTGACGGTTAGTACACGCCGCACACCACGCGCCCTGGGCTATCGGCCGGACGTCTCCGACGGCTTCATCGTTCTGCAGGACCGGAGAGGCGCCCGCATCGTTGCCGACGGCCTGGGCTACACGAACGAGGTACAGATTGATGCATCCGGACAATGGCTGTATGTCAACGAAACCTTCGGACGGCGCCTGAGCCGTTTTCGAATTTCTGCGGATGGCGCCTTGGGTGGCCGGGAAACAGTAGCCGAATTCGGCCCGGGGACGTATCCCGACGGCCTGACGTTCGACGCGGAAGGGGGCATTTGGATAACGAGCATCGTCAGCAACCGGGTTATCCGGATTTCCCCCGACGGTCTTCAACATGTCGTCTTGGAAGATTCGGACCCCGAACATGTCGCCACCGCCGAAAAGGCCTTTCGGGCTGGTACGATGGATCGCCGCCATCTGGACAACATCAAAAGCAGGCGGCTGCGAAACATATCGAGTTTAGCCTTTGGCGGGTCCGATTTAAAAACGGTATACTTGGGATGCCTGCTCGGTGACTCCCTGGCGACGTTTCGCTCGCCGATTGCCGGAAGACCTCCGGCTCACTGGTTTTTTGATGGATAACGCGTCCTTTTGACGGCCCCTCCGGTTCTGCCCGACGCTGCGCTCTGACCTGAACCACGACAGGACGATTGGAAATGGAAAAGATATTGAAAGGAGTATGTGTCGGTGCAGGCTATTTCAGCCGTTATCATCTCGACGGCTGGAATCGAATCCCCGAAGTGCAGATAACAGCCCTGTGCGACCCGGATCAAAAACGGGCCGAGGATCGGATGCAGGAATTTGGAATCGCCCGCCGTTACAGTGACTACCGGGGCATGATCGAAAGGGAAAAGCCGGACTTTGTCGACATCATCACACCCCCGTCGACCCATCTGAACATCTGTCGCCACGCGTCCGAGAGCCACATAGCCATCATCTGCCAGAAGCCCCTGGCACCGACCCTCGAGGTCAGCAAAGCCCTGGTCGAATTGACGCGGCAGCACGGCGTGCGCTTTATGGTCCACGACAACTGGCGCTGGCAGCCCTGGTATCGCGAAATCAAAAAAATAATGGACGCGGGCACGATCGGCGATGTCTCTTTCGCCTATTTTCAGATGCGCATGGGGGATGGCTGGGGCGAAGAAGCCTACCTGGACCGCCAACCCTTCTTCCGCGACTATGAAAGACTTCTGATCTATGAGACCGGCGTCCATTTCATCGACACCTTCCGTTTTCTCTTCGGCG
>JARFQH010000032.1 GCA_029287875.1 Desulfobacteraceae bacterium
GCTCTTGGTGCGGCAGTGAAGTCCGGCCAACACGTTTTCAAGCACCGTCATTGCCTTGAACAGGCGAATGTTTTGAAACGTGCGGGCAATGCCGTTTGCCACGATTTCATGGGGCTGAAGGCGGTTGAGTTTTTTGTTCCGATACGTAATCTTACCGTTGTTAGGTGTATACACCCCTGTGATCAGGTTGAAAACGGTGGTTTTTCCGGCGCCGTTGGGGCCGATGAGACCGAGAATCTCCCCTTTTTTCAGCGTCATATCAAGACGATCGACCGCCTTCAGACCGCCAAAATTCTTGGCCACGTTTTCAAGAATCAGCTCACCCATTGCCTTTCAATCGTACCCGCATTTGTCTTTTTATGACCATCGATTATAAGTCGAATGTAGATTGGATGATTATGCAATCGTTTTCGGATTTAACCCTATACAATTAGATTCTGAATCCTGTCAACCGATTTAATTCATTTTTAAACAAACTAAAATTATTAAGAATCTAAATCTGATTCACTTGGGGCCCAATTTTTTTCACGGCCTTCACGGTCGTTCCCAGATAGATCGCGGTCAAGGAAAGGACGGCACCGACCACTGCGAAGAGGTCGGTGTCTCTGTGAAAAAAAAGAATGTCCCAGGTGAAGGAAAGGGCCGGCTGCAGGAGGATCAGCAGACCGACAAGAGAAGACCGCAGGCGGGTCAGACCTCTCGTTATCAGAACCCAGCCGATGACCTGACTGAAAAGTCCGTAGGCGACGAGCGAGAATATGCTTTGCAGGTCCGGAATGGCGAACGGGTCGTTTTGCACCCATGCCGCCGAGCCGAGAAGAAGTGCGGAAACCATCGAAATGACGGCCAGATTTGCCATCGCCGAGGGAGCATTTTTTTTTGACTGCAGTTTGCGCAGGGCCAGAATGTAAACGGCATAACAGGCGGCGGTGGCCAGACCCAAAGCGACTCCCACGCGGTAGGCTTCTCCCAGCTGGCGCCAGTGGATCCCGGCCAGCAGAAAAAGACCGAAAAACGCCAGCGGTATGGCCGCCATGGTACGGATACTGACCGCTTCTCTCAGTACGAGAGCGCCGTAAAGGGCCAACAGGAAGACCTGGAAGTTTGCCAGAATGGTTGCCAGGCCGGGCCCGACGTAGTGGATGGATTTGTGCCAGAAAAACAGGTCCAGGGAGAAAACGAGGCCGCAGAAAATGCCGAGATAGAGAAAGGAAGCCCCCTTCCAAAGCGCTTCCCTTCTAATAACCAGAATGATGAGCAGCATGATGCCGCCGAAGAAGGTTCGGTAGAAACCGGCCATAGTGGGGCTGACGTGGGCCAGTTTAACGAACACGGCCGAAAAACTGATCAGCACGGCACCTGCCGTCACCATCAGCGCACCGGATTTTTCGGTACTTTTCAAGATTAAACCAATCCGCTCTCGCTCAACGGGTGCCGCTCCAGAATTCGTTCAGGGCTGAATTTGGACAGGTCCAGCGTCGGGGTCCGGTCCGTGATCAATTCAGCCAGGTACCGGCCGACGGCCGGTCCCTGCTGGAGGCCGTGCCCGGAAAAACCGTTGGCCAGAAAGAGACCCTTCAGTTCGGGCCACTCGCCCAGAATGGCGTTGCCGTCAAGGGTGTTGACCGCATACAGACCTGCCCAACCGCGGATGAGTTTCAACGTGTCGAAGGCGGGGACGAACTCTGCCAGCTCAGGCCAGAGAAGGTCCGTAAAGCGCTTGTCGTCCCAGGAAAAATCAAACCCGACCGGGTCTTCTTCCATCGACTTTCCCAGCAGGATCAGGCCTCCGGTTTCGCTGCGAAAATAGAGCCCCGACGGCAGCACCGTCAGCGGCAGCGGGGCTGTGGGTTTGATTTTGGTATCCAGCGCAAACACCTGACGCTTGACCGGCTGGACGGGCAAGTCGATGCCCGCGCTGCGGGCTATCTCGGCCGCCCAGGCACCGGCGCAGTTGACCACGAATTTGGCGGTCATTTTTTTTCCGGATTTCAGTCGCACGCCACCGACCCGATTCCCCGATGTTTCGATGGCGACCACCTCGTCTTGAATAAATGCGGCGCCGAGAGAACGGGCCTTGGACCTGTAGCCCATCAGGAAGGCGTGGGCATCGAAGTGACCATCGTCCGGACTAAAGGTTGCGCCGGCCAGTCCCGCGACATTGTAGAGCGGAAAGCGCTCCTTGATTTCCGGCGGTGAGAACCAGTCCACCCGGCAGCCCAGCGAACGCTGCAGATTAAAAGACGCTTCGGCCTCTGCCCGTCCGGCCGGAGAAATCAAAAAAAGGTTGCCCTCCCGGCGGAAGGACACCTGCGGGGCGCTGTCGTTAACGGCCATCTCCACCGCAAAGCGCTCCAACACCGTGAAGGCATAATGCGACATCTCGATATTTTCTCTGAGGCTGAACTGAATGCGGGCATTGCTCAGGGAAAGGGTGGTGGAGGCCCGGGTGTACGCCGGGTCCTTTTCGACCACGGCGACCCTTAGCCGGTTGTCCAATTTAACCAGGTTAAAGGCGATAGCACTGCCCATGATCCCGCCGCCGACGATTACCACATCAAACGCTGTTTCAAGCATTCGAACTCACTGTCGTTTTTTGCTTTGCCCGATAAAAAAACTCGGGGCAAGGCTATGAGCCGGCATAGGCCACGCACTTCACTTCCACCAGAGCACCCTTGGGCAGCGCGCTCACTTCGACAACGGCCCGAGCCGGGCGGTGGCCGGTAAAGAATTCTTCGTATATCCGGTTGAATTCGGTAAACTTGCTCATGTCGGTCAGGAAGACATCGACGGCCGCGACCTCATCGAGCGCGCAGCCGGCGGCAACCACGATCTGTTTGAGATTTTGAAGGGCCTGCCGGGCTTGGGAGGCCAGGTCACTGCCGGCCAATTCACCGGTTTGGGGATTAAGGCCGAGCTGACCGCTGACAAACCGCAGCGGTCCGGCGACAATCGCCTGGACATAGGGTCCGATGGCAGCCGGCGCCTGATCGGTCTGGACGGTTTTCAGTACCATGCGTTCCTCCTTTTCTACCGCCAGTGCGCCTGCAGCAGACGTGCCCTGATCGGTCTGGCGCAGTGATAGCGGTGGCGGATGGTTGGAATGTGATGATTCGTGATTATAGTATTAACTTTTCGTCCTACGGAACACTGCCGTTTCATTATACCGTGTCGGCGGTTTGAACAAGGGAAAAACGCTCTTGACGCCGCAGGGCCTTTTTCCTAATCTTGTCCGATCCTTGAGGAGATCGATGTGAAACGTTACGTTGTCGGCATTTGCGGCGCCTCTGGCGTAGTTTACGGAATAACGCTGCTGAATCAGCTGTTGCGCCTGCCGGTTGAGATCCACGTGATTATTTCAGCCGACGGCAGGAAGGTGATGGCGCACGAACTGAATTATAACGGCCAACTGGACGAGTGTCTGAAATCCGCCGGCCGCCATGTGCCTCACCAGGAAGCGTGCATCCGTGAGCATGACGCCGCAGATTTCTTTGCACCGCCTGCCAGCGGTTCTTTCAATCATGACGGGATGGTGATCGTACCCTGCACCGTCAAGACGCTGGCGGCCGTGGCGATGGGGCTGGCGGAGAACCTGCTCAGCCGGGCGGCCGACATTTGCTTGAAAGAAAGGCGGCCGTTGATCCTGGTACCCCGGGAAACACCTTTCAGCGCGATCCACCTCGAGAACATGCTGCGGTTGACCCGCGCCGGGGCAACGATCCTGCCGGCCGCGCCGGGTTT
>JARFQH010000049.1 GCA_029287875.1 Desulfobacteraceae bacterium
TCTTCAATCTTCAATCCTTACCGTTACGCTTAGCGTCAAAATAAGCGCTTCAACCCAAAACCATTCGAAAGTGGGATATAATCATGGCAATCGGCAAATCAGTACAGCGAGTGGATGGCGTCGCCAAAGTCACCGGCAAGGCCCGTTATACGGATGACTTCTCCATGCCCGGTATGCGGGTGGCCAAGTATCTGAGGAGTTCCATCGCCCATGGTCGGGTGGTTCGCATCGATACCGGCCAGGCCCGCGGGCTGCCGGGGGTGGACGGGGTTTTCACTTACGAGGACATTCCTAAAAAGATATTCGCCACGGCCGGGCATCCCTTTTCTCTGGATCCGGGCCATACCGACGTCGCCGACCGGCGCCTTTTAACCGATCATATTCGCTACCAGGGCGATGAGATTGCGGTGGTGGTGGCCGAAAACGAACTGACCGCCCAAAAAGCGCTGGCCCTCATCGATCTGGAATATGAGTCCTACCGGCCCTTGGTGCGCATGGACGATGTCTTGGCCGAGGATGCACCCGAAATCCATAAAAGGACCCGAAACATCGTCAAGGAGCATGCCTATACGGCCGGCGGCGATTATGAGCAGGCCAAGAAGGAATCGGATCACCTGATCGAAGGCTGTTATGAAACCCAGGTAATGCAGCACTGTCACCTGGAGAATCATTCGGCATATGCCTATATGGACGATCTGGAGCACATCGTCATCGTGACCTCTACCCAGATTCCGCATATCGTGCGACGCATTGTGGGTGAAGCCCTGGAATTGCCCCTAAGCCAGATCCGCGTCATTAAACCGTATGTAGGGGGCGGATTCGGCAACAAGCAGGACGTCATACTAGAACCCATGGTGGCCTTTCTGACCCTGAAGCTGGGCGGTGTACCGGTCAAATTGAAACTGGACCGCGAAGAGGGTATGATCGGCACCCGGGTGCGCCATCCCTTCCGGGTACAGTTGGAGTTGGGAGTGCAAAAGGACGGCACCGTGAAGTTCATCAACTTCGACGCCCTCTCCAATACCGGCGCCTACGCTTCCCACGGGCACTCCATCGCCGCGGCAGCGGCCGCCAAGGCGCATTATATGTATCCGCGGGCGGTCTACCGCTGTCACGCCCGCACGATCTACGGCAACTTCCCGGCGGCCGGCGCCATGCGGGGATACGGTTCGCCCCAGATGACCTTTGCGGTCGACTGCGCCATGGAGGATGCCGCCCGCACCCTGGGCATGGACCCCGTGGAATTTCGCATCAAGAATGCAGTCAAGCCCGGAGACATGAACCAGATCGGTAAGCGCCCCATAATGACGGCCGGACTCGTGGAGTGTATTGAGAAAGGAAGACGGCTGATCGGCTGGGAAAAGAAGCGTGCTGACCGGCCTTCGTCCCAGAACGGACCGGTTCGCCGCGGCCTGGGCCTGGCCTGTTTCAGTTACCTCTCCGGAACCTACCCGGTTTGCGTGGAGGTCGCCAGCGCCGCTCTCATTTTAAACCAGGATGGTTCGGTGCACCTGCGCGTAGGGGCCACCGAGATCGGCCAGGGTTCGGATACGGCCTTTGCCCAGATGGCGGCTGAAACCTTGGGGATACCTTTTACCAGGGTTCACCTGGTCTCCACCCAGGATACCGACGCCACCCCCTTTGACACAGGTGCCTATGCCTCCCGCCAAACCTACGTGGGCGGCCAGGCAGTCATGCGCACCGCCCAACAGCTCAAGGAAAAAATTCTGGACTATGTCGGTATCATCACAGGGATGAATCCCCTCGATCTCGATATCATGGATGGAAATATCGTGGTGGCCCGGACACCCGGAACAGCCGTGATGAGCCTGGAGGATGTTGCCATGGACGCTTATTACGATAAAAACCGCGGCGGCCAGATCACGGCTGAAGTCAGTTACAAGACGCGCACCAACGCACCTTCCTTCGGGTGCACCTTCGTCGATCTGGAGGTGGATGTCCCCATGTGCAAGGTCAAGATTAACGAGATCTACAATGTGCATGACTGCGGGGTGGTCATCAACCCCTTGAACGCCGAAGGGCAGGTGTACGGCGGCATGGCCATGGGTATCGGCGCCGGTCTCTTCGAAGCGCTCATGATTGATCCCGATTCCGGGCGAATCTACAACAACAACATGTTGGACTACAAAGTGCCGACCATCATGGACATCCCCGATCTGGGGGCGGCCTTCGTGGAGACCCACGAGCCCACTCATCCATATGGTAGCAAGTCCCTGGGTGAACCGCCGGTGCTGTCGCCCGCTCCGGCCATCCGCAATGCAATCTTGGATGCCACCGGGGTAGCCGTCAACGAGCTGCCCCTCAACCCCAAAACCCTGTTCCGGTATTTTAAGGCGGCGGGGTTGATTTAAGCGTTTGGTACCACTGGGATAGGATGAATAGTAAATATCTCCCTAAATAAGTGTAAAAAGGATTATATGGAGTTATTGGCTGGGAAGCCAGAAAGCCGGAATGCTAGGATGCTAAAGGAACATAGGACTTTTGAGCTTCCAAGCTTTCCAGCCTCCCAGCTTCAAGCCTATTAAACGAATAACTCCCAATTTTTTACTCAATTGGTGTATAAACCTTTTAATTCCGGTTTATCCGGATTAGGCTGCTGCCCATGTACGATATAGACAGTTATCACAAGGCAAGGACGGTTGATGAAGCCATTGCGCTTCTGGCGCAGAATCCCCAAGCCATCCCCATTGCCGGCGGAACGGATGTGCTGGTTCGTTTGCTTCAACGGAACCCGGACTACCGTCATCTGGTGGATATTCACGACGTGGCGGAGCTGAAAAACATCTCCATGGAACCCGATGGATCCATCGTCATCGGATCCGGGGCCACTTTCACCGATCTGATGGAGGCCAGTGTCATCACCAGCCATATTCCGGTCCTGGCCGAGGGGGCATCCTGGGTGGGAGGCCAGCAGGTACGCAATATGGCCACCGTGGGCGGCAACATCAGCAACGGCGCCCCCAGCGCGGATAGCGCCGCGCCCTTGTTGGTCCTCAACGCCGTCGTGGTACTGAAGGGGCCTCAGGGCATCCGTCACTTGCCGTTGCATGAGTTCTACCAGGGACCCAGCCGGGTTGACTTGCAACAGGCTGAAATCATGACCGCCTTGCGCATCGCCCCGGACGATTACCAATGCTGGTTTGCCAGTTATTACAAGTACGCCATGCGCGACGCGATGGACATCGCCACCATCGGTTGCGCGGCGGCCTGCAAGCTTAAGGGCAAGCGCGTTTCCGAGTTGCGCCTGGCCTATACGGTGGCGGGGCCCACCCCCCTGCGTTGCTGGAAGACCGAGGAAAAGGCAAAGGGTGCGGTTGCGGATCAGGCCCTGTTGCAGCTCGTCGGTGCTTCGGTCCTGACCGATCTCCGACCGCGGGAATCCTGGCGAGCGCCCAAAGCCTTCCGCGAACAGATCATCAAGACCCTGGCGGAACGGGTGTTGCAAAAAACCCTTAACCAAGGTGGAGTATGCTTATGATGAACCGTAATATATCCCTTACGATCAACAGCAAACCCGTGACCCTGACGGCGGACGTGCGGCAATCCCTGCTCGAAGTGCTGCGGGAGCACGGCTACACCAGCGTCAAAGAAGGTTGCGGGGTCGGGGAATGCGGCGCCTGCACCGTGCTGGTGGATGATGTGCCGCTGGATTCATGCCTGTACCTGGCGGTTTGGGCCGACGGCCGCAGCGTCCGCACCGTCGAGGGTGAAACCAAGCACGGCCGGCTCTCGGAGGTGCAGCAAGCCTATCTGGACACGGGCGCCGTGCAGTGCGGCTTCTGCACGCCGGGCCTGATCATGGCCTCGACGGCCTTCGTGGAAAAGTACAAGGATAGAGAAAAGGTCTCCCGTACCGAGATAAGGCGTGCCCATGCCGGCAACCTTTGCCGCTGCACCGGATACGAAGGTATCATCCGGGCGGTTGAGCAATGTTTGAAAGTTGAAGAAGACGAGGACACATATAACGAATGTCGAGTGACGAATGACGAATGACGAATTAAGGAATTATTTCTATTATATTTGTTAAAAAGAGCAGAGCGAAGCGATACCACAAATCTTCAATATACAATATTCAATTCCGGCTTGTCCGGGTTGGGGGTTACGTATGAACGAAAAAGCAAAGGATGTTGACCGTCAAGCGGAAGCGGATGCCTTCGATCTCATCTACCAATTAGATGACAATCCTCCTGTCAAGGATGCAATGTTTGCGGCCCTTCAGCATCTTTTGGCAATTATTGTCGGAATTATTACACCGACCCTGATTATTGGCGGCGTCCTGGGCTTGGGCAGCGAGATTCCATATCTGGTAAGTATGGCCCTGATTGTCTCAGGGGTCGCCACCTTCATCCAGGTCAAACGGATCGGACCGGTGGGTTCCGGTATTTTGAGTATCCAGGGAACCAGTTTTGCTTTCCTGGGTGCCATATTGACGGCCGGATTCATGGTAAAAAATCAGGGCGGCGGACCGAACGAGATTTTGTCGACTATCTTTGGCCTCTGTTTCTTTGGTGCGTTTATCGAGATGATCCTCAGTCGTTTCCTGCAACATCTGAGAAAGATCATTACCCCGGTGGTTACCGGAACGGTTGTGACCCTCATCGGCCTTAGTCTGGTCAAGGTGGGAATCATGGATATGGCCGGCGGTCAGTGGCTGCTTGACAACAAACCGGAATTGTTTGGCAGCGCACAGAACCTTTTTCTGGCCTTTCTCGTCATGATTATCGTTATTATCCTGACGAGCAGTAAAAATCAATTTCTGAGAATGGGCTCCATCGTGATCGGCTTGATCATAGGGTACATCATTGCCGCCTTCATGGGTAAGGTCAATTTCAGTGCATTGCAGGGCTTGCCTTTGATAAATATCCCCATCCCGTTCAAATATGGTTTTAGCTTTAGTCTCACCGCCTTCATTCCGGTTGCGTTTATCTATCTGATCACAACCATCGAGTCGACGGGTGATCTTACGGCCACATCGATGGTATCCGGCCAACCGATCACGGGGGACTTATACATCAGCCGGATCAAGGGCGGCGTCCTGGGCGACGGCGTCAATTCCGCCATCGCCGCCATGCTCAATACGTTTCCCAATACGACCTTCAGTCAGAACAACGGTGTGATCCAGCTGACCGGCATTGCCAGTCGTTATGTCGGAATGTATCTCGCCGGTTTCCTGGTAATTCTCGGATTGTTTCCGGTCATCGGAGCGTTCTTTCGATCCTTACCGAGCCCCGTCCTCGGGGGAGCTACCATTGTCATGTTCGGGACGGTCGGCGCGGCCGGTATCCGGATCATCGCCTCCAGTGAGATCGACAGACGCGATATGATAATCATGGCGGTTGCCTTCGGCCTGGGATTCGGTGTGGCCTATGTCCCGGAGTTTCTCAGTAAGGCGCCCAAGGCCATCCAGCAGATTTTCGGATCGGCGGTCACCACCGGCGGGATTACGGCACTTCTGCTGAATACATTTTTACCGGGACGTAAAGATAAATAATAAGCGTTAACAGGTTCAGAGGTTCAGGGTTCAGGGTTCAGAGGTCAGAATACAGAGATCAGGGGTCAGAGGTCAGAGGTTAGAGATCAGATGCCAGATGACAGATGCCAGAAGACAGAGGACAGAAATTCCGAATTCTTCTACTTGCTCTATGCGCTATGCCCTTTGCTCTATGCCTTTTCTTGCCCGTAACCCGTAAGAGGGGGACAATTTTATGATTCAGGAATTTTTCAAACCGCAAACCGTCGCTGAGGCAGTAACGCTGAAAGAGAAGTATAGGGATGAGGCCGTATTTATGGCCGGCGGTACGGACGTCAATTGCAGGGATGCAAGTAGTGCGGTTGAAAAGGTCATTGGCATCGAGCAGTTGGCGCTGAATGCGATATCAGAGACAGATAAAGCAGTTTTAATCGGCGCCGGCGTTACGATCCAGGACTTAATTGATTCGCCCAAGGTACCGGAACAACTATCGAAGGCCGCCGCGCATTTTGTGAACCGTAATATCAGAAATATGGCGACCATCGGCGGTAATATTGCCTCGAATAATTCCACTTCCAATTTAATCCCGATCCTGGTGGCCCTGGATGCCGAATTGAAACTGGCCGGCTCGGACACCCCAGTGTCCGTTTATGAATATATCACCCGGGAAATGAGCCGTCTTATCGAAAGCATTAGGATTTTATCCGAAAATTTGGAAAAACCATATGGGATACGGAAATTTTCACATACGGCCAATGATATCTCAGTTATCGTGGCGGCGGTCACGTTAAATATCCGGAATGAAATCGTATCAAACGTCAGGGTCGCCGCCGGCGGTGTCAGCAAACACGTGATGCGTTTGAAGGAGTTGGAAAACAAATTGGAAGGAAATAAGCTGCCGGCAGGCACGGAAATTGAAGATACGGTAAATAAGGCGGTATCCCCGCTTAAGGATATCCGCGGTGGGGTTCGGTTTAAAAAATACCTGGCGGGGGTATTGGTGAGTGATTGCATTTATGATGCCCAAACCGGGATAGAAAAAAGGGATGCGAAATAAAACATGAAAATACAAGTGACCTTAAATGGTGTGCCAAAAACGATATACACCGAGCCTGGTGAGAAGGTGAGAGATCTGCTGGCACGTCAGGGCTTCGTCTCTCTGCGAAACGGTTGTGATGCCCAGGGTGTCTGCGGTGC
>JARFQH010000098.1 GCA_029287875.1 Desulfobacteraceae bacterium
CTTTTCCATGGGTGGCTGTTATTTTTGGGTGAAGTTTGATTGGTAATGCAGGCATTCCAATTTTTCAGATTGTACAGGAACGATGGAGCCATGAAACAGAAAATTATTACCATTTTTGCGATTTGATTAAAAGGGGCCACCAGCATTTAAAACTTGATTTAGGCAGGATAAAACGAAAAGCCGGCAATAGAGAAAAATAATTGCAGCCATAATAGCCTATCACAAGCTGAGTACGTTTTGGATATCCCATTAAAACGAACCCAGCCCGAACTTGGATTTAATTGCCAATTATGTGGAATAGGAAAAAACTATTTGTATAGTATGGATATGGCAAAGCGAGGGAATAGACCTTTATGGCATCAAAAGCATTCTGAAAAACCAAGTAATGGCAACTCCACTATTCTGCTATAAACATCCAGAATATCGACTTCCAAATACCGGTTTCTTTACTATCAATATCCCACCCCATAGGGGGATGAGGCATCAAGAATCAGATGCCCCCATCCTATCTATTAGCGGTGCTTTTTTTTGACTTTGACCGATGGTATTCCAGGCTACAATGAACGGCGTAATGGACTTTCATGATGGACCTCCTTTCACCATAGGTTTGGGGGTTACTTGCAAATCACGGGGAGTATGTTACTGATAAAATATTATACACGCACCTGCAATTTGGCGAGTGGAGGTCATGGCAAGGATAGTGCGCGGATAAGATATGGTTGACAACAGTGTTTCAGATGACGATCTACTTGGAATTACGATCACCTAAAGTTACAACGAGGAGAATGGAAAATGAAAGTGTCATTTTTCAAAAATCTTGGAATAATGCGTAAATTCATGCGCTTCGTCCGTGCTTCCAGTTGCGCGATGATCTTGAGCCTTTTGGTGACGATCACGGCATCCGGTGCCGCCCCCGACGATGGTTCGGTTCTACCGTTTCCGCCCAGCCCCATGGCCGGGGTCGCCAAACCACGCCTGCAGGACTCCACCATGAAATGGCCCGAGATGCCACAACGGCTGCCGAAGGATGCGCCGAACATCCTGATCGTCATGCTCGACGACGTCGGCTTCGGCATTGCCGACACATTCGGCGGCGAGGTTTACACACCCACAATGAGCAAGTTGGCCGAGGAAGGCCTGCGCTACAACGCCTTTCACACCACCGCCATCTGTTCGCCCACCCGGGCGGCCCTTTTGACCGGCCGCAACCACACCCGGGTCGGCTCGGGCACCATCGCCGAGCGGGCCGTCGCGTTTGACGGTTACACCGGCGTTATCCCCAAGGCCGCCGCGACCGTCGCCGAGGTGCTCAAGGAGTACGGCTACCACACCTCGGCCTTCGGCAAATGGCACAACACGCCGGCCATCGAGACGACGGCCATGGGACCGAAGGACCGCTGGCCGACCGGCTACGGCTTCGAATACTTCTATGGTTTCCTGGGCGGCGAGACCTCCCAGTGGGAACCGCGCCTGACCGAGAACACGACCCACATCGAGCCGCCGGAACACGATCCCCAATATCACCTGACGCAGGACATGGTCGACAAGGCCCTCAAGTGGCTGGACGATTACCAGGCCTTTTCACCCGACAAGCCCTTTTTCATATACTGGGCACCGGGTGGCGTGCACGGGCCGCATCACATTTTTCCCGAGTGGGCGGACAAGTACAAGGGCAAGTTCGACGACGGCTGGGATGTTTATCGCGAAAGGGTCTACAAACGGCAGCTCGAGATGGGCATCATCCCGCCCGGCACCCAGCTTACGGAGCGGGATGCAACCATGGCGCCCTGGGAGAGCGTACCCGAGAACCAGAAGGCTTTTCAACTCAGGCTGATGGAGCTCTTTGCGGGTTTTGTGGAGCACACCGACATTCAGGTCGGCCGGCTCGTCGAGGGTCTGGAGAACCGCGGGTTGCGTGAGAACACGCTCATATTCTACATCTTCGGTGACAACGGCTCCAGCGCGGAGGGACAGCAGGGTTCGATCAGCGAACTGCTCGCACAAAACAACATCCCCAATACGGTCGAGCAGCAAATGGCGGCGCTCGAGCGCATCGGCGGGCTCGAGGTGCTGGGTTCACCCAAGACCGACAACATGTATCATGCCGGCTGGGCCTGGGCCGGCGACACGCCTTTCAAGGGGACCAAGCTTCTGGGCGCTTACTTCGGTGGAACCCGCAATCCGATGGTGGTCTCCTGGCCCAGGAGGATCAAGCCGGACAAAAACATGCGCTCCCAGTTCCACCACGTGGTGGACATCGCCCCGACGATCTACGAGATCCTGAACATCCCGCACCCAAAGGTGGTGAACGGCTACGACCAATTGTCCATGGACGGCATCAGCCTGGCTTACACCTTTGAAGAGCCGACCGCCGACACGCGTAAGAATACCCAGTTCTTCGACAACAACGGCAGCCGGGCGATCTACCAGGACGGCTGGATGGCCTGCACCTTCGGACCCTTCATCCCTTGGGACACGCCCGGCTCCATTCAACGCATCGCCAACTGGGATTCGGCCAAAGACCAGTGGGAGCTGTACGACCTGCGCCATGATTTTTCGCAGGCCACGGACCTGGCCGCCCAATACCCGGATAAGCTCGAGGAGATGAAAAAAAACTTCCTTGCGCTGGCCGAAGACAACAAGGCCTTTCCGATCGGCGCGGGAAACTGGCTCAGGCTTCACCCCGAGGACCGGATCAAGACCCCATACACAACCTGGCACTTCAGCCAAAACACTAAAAGGATGCCGGAGTTTGCCGCACCGGGCGTGGGACGTCAGAGCACCCATGTCACTCTTGAGGTTGAAACCGGCGAGAAAGCCAGCGGTGTCCTCTATGCGGTCGGCGGCTCCGGAGGGGGACTGACCCTTTACATGGACCAGGGGCAGCTCGTCTACGAGTACAACATGATGATCATCGAGCAGTACACGGCCCGCAGTGCGACCCCGCTAACGGCCGGTAAGCACACCATCGAGGTCCTCACCGACATAAAGGGACCGGGTCAGGCGGGGACGGTGAGGCTGGTCGTAGACGGTACGGAAGTCGGCACGACGGATCTGAAGCGAACGGTTCCAGCCGCCTTCACCGCCACCGAGACCTTCGACGTCGGGGTGGACTTGGGATCGACGGTGTCACTCAGCTATTTTGACCGGCGGCCATTCAGGTTCAGCGGGAAGATCAATGCGTTAACCGTATCCTTGAAATAAAAAAAGCCCGCGTTTCACGTGATCAGCGGTTGCGCGGCATCGAAAAGAACTGGCTCCCTCACCGAATGCGGCTCGTGTTTTCAAGGCCGATCGCGCGAAGGCAAACGTCGAACTGCTTTGCGGACCGGAAAGAGCAGGAAACTTAACCGAACGCGGTAGAGCCCGCTGAAGGCGAATCAAGAGACGAAAGAGGATTTTGCCGATGAGGATTCAATTTATTTTTAAGGCTTTTTCTTTTTTGCCTGTTGACGTCCTTTTCGGCAGCTTATGCCGAAGAACCGGCTCAGGTCGGCCAGGCCCTGGATCAGGCTGCCAATGACCCGACGGCCTCGCTCATGAACGTCCAGATCCAGAACGTTTACACCGGTGACTACCACAACTTGAACGGCGAGAGCGGCAATGCCATTCTCTTGCGCTCGGCGGTTCCGTTTAAAACCGGCCCTCTGAACCACATCGCCCGCGCGACGCTGCCCATCGTCACGAAAAGCCCGTCGGGAGAGAGAGGCCTGAGCGACCTGGTGCTGTTTGATCTGATCGTTTTCAACCAATCCTGGGGTCGTTGGGGACTCGGACCGGTCATGCTATTTCCAACGGCCATCGATGATGCCCTTGGTGCTGAGAAATGGGCCATCGGCCCTGCCGTGGGG
>JARFQH010000109.1 GCA_029287875.1 Desulfobacteraceae bacterium
CCCAATTCAGAGATAGATTACCCACGCGTTACTCACCCGTACGCCACTTTACTAGCTCCAGCAAGCTGAAGCGTTCTCGTGCGACTTGCATGTGTTAAGCACGCCGCCAGCGTTCATTCTGAGCCAGGATCAAACTCTCCAGTTAAAATATACTGTCACCGACACCGTAATGCCGGTAACAAATTGACTGTTACCCGACTCGGGTTTTCCGTCACTATTTAGTTTTCAAAGATCAAGTCGTCGCCTTCGAGAAGCGACTGTTTCAGTCTTAGGGAAAGTTTGCTTTATAAATTTTTTCTAAACCGATGTCAAGCAAAAACTTAATGCAGGGGGCGTTTTCGCAAGATAATTTTTTCTTTCCGGTCCCCTCTTGAAGGGTGCGCGGAAACTACACCCTAACCCACAGCCTGTCAACAATAAAAATATGTATAATTAAAAAAAAATCAAGTGCGTATTCTCAACCGGTGTGTCGCTGTCGTGCAGCCGGCCGCCGGCTGTAGGCTGGCCCGAGAACACCGGACATCTGCTAACCCTTGCCTTCAGTTTGGACGGACCTTAAGTCTGCAGTAACGCTTCTTGCCGGACCTGAGAACCAGCATTTGGTGTTCATCCAAGTCCCTGTCGGTAATCGCCCGATCAAAGACATCGATTCGATCGGCGTTCAGGTAGGCGCCGCCCTGCTCGATCAGGCGGCGTGCCGCAGCGCCTGAGGCGGTCAAGCCGACACGTTGAAAAAGTTTAAACGCCGGAATGCCGTCGCGAAGCTCTCGTGCGTCGACGTATGCATCGGCTTCCTGCGTCGTGACGGCAGTCCTCTCATTGCCCCCTACATCCGATATCGGAAAATTATCAGCGTGAATCCGGCTGCTGGGCAAAATCGTCCCCGGCACTTCACGCACACCGAAATTGGTGATACTTTTGCGGTAAGCTTGAGCAGCCTCTTCAGGGCCATGAGCCAGGGCCGTGGTTTCAAACGCCAAAACGGTTTTGGCGTTGTTCAAGTCGGCGCCATCCAGACGAGCCGCTTCGTGGACTTCCGCCATGGGCAAAAACGTAAAAAGGGACAGAAATCGTTGCACATCCCGGTCATCGGTATTGATCCAGTACTGATAGTACTCGTAGGGCGATGTCCTGCCGGCATCAAGCCAGACAGCTCCGGCCGCGGTTTTTCCCATTTTGGCCCCGCCGCTGGTGGTGATGAGTGGAAAAGTGATACCGAAGGCCGTCTCCTGTCGGACCCGTCGAATCAATTCGATGCCGGCGACGATGTTGCCCCATTGGTCACTGCCGCCCATTTGAAGTTGACAGCCGCACCGGTCGAAGAGTTCCAGGAAATCATACGCCTGAAGCAGCATGTAGTTGAATTCGATGAAACTCAAGCCTTCATCCGAATCGAGACGCAAACGGTAACTTTCAGCCTTCAGCATCCGGTTAATGGAAAAGTGGCGCCCAATGTCCCGCAGAAAAGGAATGTATTCCAGTTTGGTAAGCCAGTCGGCATTGTTGAGCATCAACGCCTGATCGTCTGCAAAATCGATAAATCGCGCCAACTGACTCTTTATTCCGGCCGCGTTTTCAACCACCAATTCCGGGGTCAGCAACCGGCGCATCTCGGTCTTGCCGCTTGGATCACCCACAAGCCCTGTACCGCCGCCGATCAAGGCTATCGGACGGTGACCGTTTTGCTGCATGTGAGCCAACGACATAATCGGCACCAGACTGCCGATATGCAGACTTGATGCCGTCGGATCGAAGCCGATATAACAGGTGACCGTTCCGTTTGACAGTAAATCGATGAGTTCCGTTTCATGGGTCGTTTGTTCGATGAATCCGCGCTCGCGCAAGACGTCGAGGACATTTGGCAATTGTCGCTCCTTTAGTCAGAAAATTGATACTTGAAACTTGAAACTCAGAATTTGAAACTGGAAACTTGAAACTCGAAACTCGAAACCTGCAACCGGAGCCCTCGGTAGGCACTTCCACCCCTACTATAAGGTAACATCCTTTAACCGGCAAACGGGCTAACGGGCTCAACCGGCTAAACTGTATTGATGTCAGCGCCTCCGCCCGGAAAAACCGGTTTCGAAAGATGGCTGAACGATTGGCTCGGTCTTGCTATTTGTTGGCGTATTCCACTGCGCGGGTCTCTCGGATGACCATTACCTTTATTTGACCCGGAAATGTCAAGGATTCTTCGATTTTTTTAGCGATATCCCGGCAGAGCAAAGTTGAACTCTCATCGGATATCTTGTCACTTTCCACGATGACCCGCAGTTCTCGACCCGCCTGAATGGCATAGGTGTTGGCCACCCCCTTGAATGCGTTGGCAATGCCTTCGAGGTCTTCAAGACGCTTGATGTAGTTCTCGAGCATTTCCTTGCGCGCCCCGGGCCGCGCCCCCGATAAACCATCGGCAGCTTGCACCAGCACTGAATAAACCGAGTTGGGCGGCACGTCTTCATGGTGCGCAGAGATGGCATGCACCACCTTGGGTGATTCATTGTATTTTTTCGCCAGCTTGGAACCAATAATGGCGTGCGGACCTTCGACTTCATGGTCAATGGCTTTACCGATATCGTGCAGCAGACCCATGCGGCGCGCCAGTTTCTGGTTCAGACCCAATTCCACCGCCATGATTCCGCAGAGAAACCCCACCTCCACCGAATGCTGCAAGACATTCTGGGCATAGCTGGTGCGGTACTTCAAACGGCCGAGATATTTGACCAATTCATTGTGGATGCCATGGACACCCAAGTCGAAGGCTGCTTGTTCTCCAGCCTCTTTAATGGCCTGATCGACTTCCTGGCCGACTTTTTTGACCACGTCTTCTATACGGGCCGGGTGAATCCGCCCGTCTGAAATCAGCCGTGTCAGCGAGATACGCGCAATCTCTCTTCTGACCGGGTTGAACCCCGAAAGGATGACGGCCTCGGGCGTGTCGTCAATAATGAGATCGATGCCGGTGGCCGCCTCCAGGGCTCGTATGTTGCGTCCCTCCCTGCCGATAATACGCCCTTTCATTTCATCGTTGGGCAACTGGACCACCGAAACCGTTCGTTCGGCCACGAAATCGCCCGCATAGCGCTGAATGGCTGTGGCGATGATTTTCTTGGCCTTCTTATCGGCTTCCTCCCGGGTCTCGTTTTCAATCCGTTTAATCAGCTTGGCGCCTTCGTAGCGCGCCTCGTTTTCCATCGCCCGGATGAGCAGTTCCTTGGCTTGCTCGGCCGTCAGACCCGAAATTTTCTCGAGCTGCCGTTTTTGTTCTTCAATCAGTTCATGGAATTTTTTTTCATCCGTCTCGATGCGTTCGATGCGATGGGCGATGTCTTTTTCCGACCGCCCGATGTCATTTTCCCGTTTCTCGAGTTGTTCTGCTTTGCGGTCGATGTGTTCTTCTTTTTGAAGCAGCCTTTTTTCTCTGTTGCTCAGTTCAGCCCGGGTTTCCTTGGTTTCCGTATCGAAATCGCTTTTCATCTTGAAAAGCTTGTCTTTCACTTCCAGATCGGCTTCTTTGAGCAAGGTCTCCGAATGCCGGTGGGCCTCCTCGCGTATTTTTGCCGCCTCTCCCTCGGCATCTTTCATCTTGCGGGTCAGCATCCTGCCTTTGACATAAAAGGCAACCCCGAAACCCGCGCCAAAACAAAAAACGCCGATCAAAACGTAAAGTGCGTCCATGTATTTTCTCCTCGGAATTCATATCGAATGTCATTCAACGGCACCATTAAGTCGACAGCAACCATTCAACCAACGACCAACGACGCATTTGCGTGTTTGATCGAATCGGCAAACGATGACCTTTAAACCACAAAATTAAATTGGGAAGAGGAGGAAAAAAGGGGTGTCACTTCAGGAGCTAGAAAGATTCTCGCCTCCGGCAGTCCGTTTCGACTGACAGCCCTTCGGGGTAGCAACGCTTCTGCAAAGAGTCGCGATGGGTTTGACCCTAAAAGAGATGACGTCGAAGAAACCGGGTGAGGACCCCTGCCACTGTGCCGTGTTGGTAAGGTCTTTGAACCATTGGTTCAAAGTGGGCGCCATTTGGTTTCTTCAGGCTTTTCCGGTGCGACACCGGAATCTGCACACCGAAACCAGCGATAGCCCCCGGTGCATCGGTGTTGGGACAAAGAACATCTTCCAATCACGAACACGACAGGGGTCGACATCCAGATGGTGCGACTCACGTAAGGCGGAGTCGAGCCGGCGGGCTGGCAGGAAAACCTTTCTATCGAGCGCCACGAGAGGATCGTGGGAAGGCAAAAGATTTTTTAACGAATACGAATACTATGTACCTGTCTGCAGCCTGTAAGCCTCAGCTCTTTCAGGTTCGATAAAACAGCCATCGATTTTGCGGATCAATTCCGCCGAACGGTCCGATATTGTGTTGATGAAATTCGATCGATCTTTTTCCAGTTCCAAATACTCTTGGGCAATATTGAGCGCGGCAAGGATCATGATGGTCACATGATTCATTTTGGCAGATTTGTTGGGATAATAATCGGAAACCTTGGTTACTTCTCTAACCAGGAAATCGGCAACTTCTCTTGCCTGACTCAATTCCGATTGAGTTTTAAACGTGTACGGTTGCCCAAACAATTCTATGGTAACGTGTTGTTCCACTAAAACGTCACTGCCCTTTCCGCACCTTTGACCCGCCCGACCAGCGTTTACTGATCCGTGAGATCACCTAATCTGGCCAGCAGGTTGTCAATTTTTGACCGAATCAAGGTCTTTTCCTCTTGGTAGCGTTGCTCCACGTCAGCCTTACTTTGAAGCTCCTCCTCTAATTTATCAATTTTGTTTGTGAGTTCCAGATTTTTGGCCTCACATGACTTGTAAACCTCGATCACTCGCTCGACTTTACGCTCGATTTCATCAAACTGTTTTATGATCTGTTCGTTGTCCAATCTTTCACCTCAGCATTTTTATAATTTATAATCCATCATAAAAGAAAAAGTCAAGGTTAAATACGGTTGTGGCGCCGCATGAGTCCTTCGACGGCGGCCAAGTCGTCCCTGGAGTTGATCCCTCGAAACTCCTGAGCGTTTTCCGCGACCATCGCCCCCACCTTGCCGTTGTCACGATGGCAGACGGCAACGATATCGGTCAGGTAGAGCTCGCCTTGTGCTTTGTTGCGGTCGATTTTTTTCAAGGCGCGGGTCAAAAAAGGTTTGGCCACACAATAGATTCCGGTGTTGACAATTCGGATTTTGCGCTGCTCCTCGGAGGCATCGGCTTCTTCAACGATGGCCACCACACGACCGGCGGCATCGATAACGATGCGGCCGTATCCGTACGGGTCTTCAACCGCAGTGGCCAGCACCGTGATATTGCGTCGGTGGGTGAGGTGGTCGGTGATCAAGTTCCGAATGGTGCTCTCGGTAACCAACGGGACGTCTCCGCAGAGAATCACTACGTGGCGGCATTCAACCGGAACATCGGGAAGAGCACTGGCCACGGCGTGTCCCGTACCGAGTTGCTGCTCTTGCAAGGTGTAGCGGACCCGTGCGCATTCGGTCACCACTTCTCGAACCTGCTCCGCCTGATGGCCGACGACCAGGATAACGTGTTCCCCGGCGACCTTGGCAGCGGTCTCCACGACGTAAAGAATCATCGGTCGTCCGCAGACCTCGTGTAGAACCTTGGCCTTGTGAGATTTCATCCGGGTGCCCAGACCAGCGGCCAAAATGACGATTGCAATATTTTCGTGGCGGAGTCGCATCGAATCCTTTCAAGAAAAGAAAGGGTAAACCCACAAAGCCGGTTTACCCTTTTGGAATGGCATCCTCATTCGGATAGCTTACAGTTCCAAATTTTGCTATCTCTTTCGCGATTCGGCCAGCCTGACCCGTTGCAAGGCTCTTTCGAGTGCAGCTCGCGCCCGGGTGAAATCGATGTCTTCTTTTTTGCGGTCTTCCACCATCCGTTTTTGAGCCCGCTCCAATGCCGCCATGGCCCGCTCGAGATCGATTTCGCGTCTTCGTTCGGCAGACTCGGCCAGAACGGTTACCTTGGTCGGCAGGGCTTCAGCAAACCCGCCACTGATGAAAACGGAGTGCTCGACACCGCTGGCATCCGTGTAACGGATGGTTCCGGTTTTCAGGGACGTCATGAATGGTGTGTGGCCACTAAGGACGCCGAATTCACCCAGCGTCCCCGGTGCCGCCACGATTTGGACGTCCTCGCTGACGACGATTTTTTCGGGGGTAACGACTTCCAGTTTAATTTTTTCAGCCATGCTATGCCCCCTTTGTTAAGCAGCCTCGTCCCTTTTCTTGGCATCTTCAACCACTTCCTCGATGCCGCCCTTCATGTAGAAAGACTGTTCGGGAATGTGGTCATATTTGCCTTCGCAGATCTCTTTGAAGCTGCGAACGGTGTCCTCGATCTTGACGTACTTGCCGGCCTTTCCGGTAAAGGCCTCGGCCACGTGAAACGGTTGCGACAGGAATCGCTGAATCTTACGCGCCCTCGCGACGGTGACCTTGTCTTCATCGGACAGCTCTTCGATGCCCAGAATGTCGATAATGTCCTGTAATTCTTTGTATTTCTGGAGGATCTGTTGCACCTGACGGGCTGTCCGGTAATGATCCTCTCCGATGTAGTTCGCATCCAGAATTCGGGAGGTCGAGTCGAGCGGATCGACGGCCGGATAGATCCCGAGTTCCGCGATCTGGCGTGACAAAACCACGGTTCCATCCAAGTGAGCAAAGGTCGTGGCGGGGGCCGGGTCGGTGAGGTCGTCCGCCGGCACATACACGCACTGCACGGCCGTGATGGATCCCTTGTCGGTGGAGGTGATGCGCTCCTGAAGTTCCCCCAGGTCGACTGCCAGGGTCGGCTGATAGCCGACCGCCGACGGCATGCGGCCAAGGAGGGCCGAAACCTCGGAACCGGCCTGGGTAAAGCGGAAAATGTTGTCGATGAAGATCAACACGTCCTGACCCTCTTCATCACGAAAGTATTCCGCGGCGGTCAAAGCCGAAAGGGCCACGCGGGCTCTCGCCCCTGGGGGCTCGGTCATCTGACCGTAAATCAGCGCCGCTTTGGGAAGAACGCCGGAGTCTTTCATTTCGTGATAAAGGTCATTGCCTTCACGAGTCCGTTCCCCAACGCCCGCAAAAACCGAAATACCGCCGTGCTGCATCGCGATGTTATGGACCATCTCCATCATGATAACGGTTTTGCCCACGCCTGCCCCGCCGAACATCCCCATCTTGCCGCCGCGGGGAAAAGGCACCAGCAGGTCGATCACCTTGACGCCGGTTTCCAGCACGCGCACGGTGACGTCCTGGTCGGTAAATTTGGGCGCCTCTCTGTGAATCCGCATCATCTTGTCCTGGCTGACAGGACCCAGCCCGTCCACCGGACGGCCGACGACGTTTAGAACGCGTCCCAGGCCGGCTTCGCCGACCGGCATCATGATCTGATTTCC
>JARFQH010000113.1 GCA_029287875.1 Desulfobacteraceae bacterium
GTTCTGGCCCTTCATGGCCGTGGCCTCGATAAAGAGCAGCTCTCCGCCTACAGGGGTCCATGCCAGTCCGGTAGCAACCCCCGGAATTAGGACCCGGGCCTTGGATTCCGGAGTAAACCGGACGGGCCCCAGGTAACCGGCGACATCCCCGGCCTTGATGGTCGCCTTTTTGACATCCCCGCCTGCGATTTGGGTGGCCAAGCCGCGGCAAATATTGGCAATCTCGCGTTCCAGGTTTCGGAGACCGGCTTCGCGCGTGTAACCCTCGATAATATGTCGAACCGCCCCTTGGTTGAAGGTGATCTGGTTCGCCTTGAGGCCGTGTTCGGACCGCTGTCGTGGAATCAAAAACCGGTTGGCGATTTTGAGCTTTTCTTCTTGGGTGTATCCAAGCAGTTGCAGGACCTCCATCCGGTCTCTCAAGGCGGGCGGCACGGTATCCAATATGTTGGCGGTGGTAATGAACATGACTTTCGACAGATCGAAAGCCACATCCAGGTAATGATCGGAAAATGAAAAGTTCTGCTGGGGATCGAGCACTTCCAGCAGGGCGGCGGACGGATCGCCGCGGAAATCGCTGCCGACCTTGTCGATTTCATCCAGCATGAAAACCGGGTTGTTCGACTCCGCCCGCCGGATGCCTTGGATGATCCGGCCGGGAAGGGCGCCGATATACGTGCGCCGGTGCCCCCTGATCTCAGCCTCGTCGCGCACGCCGCCCAGCGATATACGGACGAACTTGCGCCCCAAGGCATGGGCGATCGACTGCCCCAGAGATGTTTTGCCGGTTCCGGGCGGTCCGGCAAAACAGAGAATCGGCCCCTTGGAGTCGGGTTTCAGCTTGCGCACCGCTATATATTCAATGATCCTTTTTTTCGGTTTTTCGAGACCGTAGTGGTCATCGTCCAGGATTTTCCTGGCCTTCTTGATGTCCAGATTGTCGGCGGTGCTCGTATTCCACGGCAGCGTCGTGAGCCAATCCAGGTATGTGGTGGACACGGTATATTCGGCCGACGAGGGGTGCATTTTCGACAGGCGTTTTAATTCCCGCTCGGCTTCCTTAAGGGCTTCCTCCGGTAGCCCGACCGAATCGATCCGTGTTCTAAACTCGTCTATATCGACCGTCTCCTCATCCTTTTCTCCGAGCTCATCCTTGATCGCCTTGAGCTGCTCACGCAGGTAGAATTCCCGCTGGCGTTTGTCCAGATCACCTTTGACCTGCTGCTGGATCTTGTTCCCCAGTTCGATGATTTCCAACTGGCGGTTGGTGATGCGGGAGGCATCTTTAAGACGTTCGCGAACGTTCGTGGTTTCCAGGATCCGCTGCTTTTCCTCTATCGAAGAATTGATCGTGGAAACGATCATGTCGGCCAGCGTGCCGGCATCCTTGATCGATTGGGCCATCTGCACCATCTCCTGGGGCAGCCCCGGCGCGAGTTCGACGATCCGGGCAAAAAGACCGACCAGGTTGTTCATCATCGCCTCGATCTCCTGGTCCTTTTCCTCGGCTTCCTCGATGTGCTTCACCTTTGCCTGAAGATAGGGTTTCCCCTGCACGAAGGACTGGGTTTTGAACCGTTTCAGCCCCTGGACCAGCAGTTGGGCCTTGTTGTCGCGGGTCTTGGCCATCTTGAGAATCAGCGCGCTGGCGCCCATGGACGCCAGGTCCTCGGCGCGCGGATAGCCTTGTGATTCGCCCTGCTGTTTGGATGCGAGCAATCCGACGACTCGATTGCCGGCCATGGCATCATCGATCAGCTGAATGGAGATTTCCTCCAAGACGATCAACGGAAGAACCATTTTGGGAAAGAGAATGGCATCCGACAAGGGCAGAACGGGAAGCGTTTCCGGAATGGTGTCCGCTCCTTTTTCACCGGAAGATTGCGGATCTGGCATAGTGACCTCCATCTTTCGTGTCTCTGAATTGTGCGGGCTTCGACATCGCGAAACCGCCTGGATACTGTTAAAAACGCTTATTCTTCGGCAATCGGGACCCGATAATGCTCCTGCGCTGGTTGTTTGGCCAACCGGATGGTGAGAAGCCCATTGGAATAAGACGCGCTGATACTGTTCGCGTCGACCGCCTCCGGCAGGTAAAGGACCCGTTCAAAATGGCCGTAGTTGATTTCCGCCAGACGATAGGTCGCCGAACCGGCCGGGGCGGGGGGACGGCGTCTTCCACTGACCTTGACGGCCCGCCGTGTGATTTCTACCTCAAGATCTTCTTTTTCCAAGCCCGCGATTTCGGAAATGATCACGATTTCCTTTGGTGTTTCGATCATGTCCATCGATGGCAGCCACAGGCAGTCGGAGCAGCTGAAAAGAAGATTGGCGGAACGATACAGGTCCGTCAGGTTCCTGTCGACCGCGGCTTCGATGGCATCCGGCTCCTCACCGAAGCGAATTTTTATCAGTTCCATTTCGACTTCCCCTTCATGTTGCGGTCCTTAGTGCTTCGATTCGCAAATACGATATCGTATTTAAAAAAATAAGATTGATCAAATGCTCACTCAGCACTAAGTCTTTAGAAAATAAATTCGTCATCGAATTTATGAATCGATGGACTTAGGTCGTTCGCGCTTAATTCGAGTACTCATAATTAGTGGTTGCTCGCCACAAAAGCAAGTTGAAATTTTGTCCTGACACCTGACACCAGGCAGGTCGCCACCTCACAGCCGTTCAGCGATTCTCGGTGAACCAGCTCATGGAGTCGGATGACAGGGTTTTAATGTGATCAACTGTTGATAATCTCGTAAAAAGTCAGAATTTTAAATTGCTACCGCATCATATAGGGGTAGTAATAATCAGAATGCACTATATGTTGCGGTCAAAAATTCTGCGACGGACTTTTTACGAGTTCATCACTGTTAGAGCGCATTAAAACCCGGTTACCCGGCGTAATCTATAGGATTCTTATTATCACAGAGAATTTCTGATGGCCGGCAATGGTAGTTGACAAAATGAGCGCTTCGAATTAATGAGAAAAAATTCTGTGCCGTTCTCACGATCTGAATGACAAAGCGAAACGCACAGGCCTGCTGGCCGTGCGTGTTTTTTTACCGGCGTGGCTGAAACCACCGGACATGAGGCACTATGGAAGCGGACTGGATCGATCACCATTCCAAGAAATCCTTAAAGCGTCTTTTACCGCGACTTGATGATATTTTCGACAGCCGTCCCGGCGCAGTTGCAGCGCACCGGCGGCAGGCGTTCGAAGAGCGTCTACACCGCCACTGGGAACCGTTGTTTAGACTTCTGGTCAACCTTTATGGATGGCACTACGACTTTTATTACCACCTCGAGCAGATCCTGATCTCCACCGCACGGGCTTGGCTCGAACGGCCGGAGGTCTTGAAAGAATTGGATGTTCGGCGCGAGGAAAATCCGGACTGGTTCCTTTCACAGGAAATGGTCGGCGGCGTTCTCTATGTCGATCTGTTCAGCGACAATCTGGCCCGGTTGTCGGAGCACATCCCGTATTTTAAACAGCTCGGCTTGACCTATCTGCACCTGATGCCTCTATTTGCCGTGCCTCACGGAGATAATGACGGCGGTTACGCCGTCAGCGACTATCGTGCCGTCAATCCCGACATCGGAACCATGGACCAGCTAACCGAACTGGCGCAGGTCCTGCGGCACGCCGGCATCAGCCTGGTCCTTGACTTCGTCTTCAATCATACGTCAAACGAGCATATTTGGGCACGTCGCGCTCAAGCCGGCGATCCGGACTACCAGGAATATTACTACCTTTTTCCAGACCGAGAAATGCCGGATCGATACGAACGGACCCTGCGCGACATATTTCCGAGCCTTCGGCGCGGCTGCTTCACCTGGCATGAGGGCTGCCAGAAATGGGTGTGGACCACCTTCAACAGCTTCCAATGGGACCTGAATTACAGCAACCCCGATGTCTTTCGCTCCATGGCCGAGGAAATGCTGTTTCTCGCCAACCACGGTGTCGAGGTGCTGCGGCTGGATGCGGTCGCCTTCATCTGGAAACAGCTCGGGACCAGCTGTGAAAACCGGCCGGAAGCGCATATGGTCATCCGCGCCTTCAACCTGATTGCGCGCATCGCCGCTCCGGCACTGCTGTTCAAGTCGGAAGCCATCGTTCACCCGGATGAGGTCATCAAATACGTCGATCGTCATGAATGCCAGCTCTCATACAACCCGCTGCTCATGGCGCTCCTGTGGGAGGCCATCGCAACCCGCGAGGTCAAGCTGCTGGCTCGAGCCATGCACAACCGCAGCCGCCTGCCGGACGGTTGTTCTTGGGTCAACTACCTTCGCTGTCACGACGACATCGGCTGGACATTCGACGATCTCGATGCCGCGCAGGTCGGCATCGATCCGGCCGGACACCGCCGGTTTTTAAACGATTTCTACACCGGCCGCTTTCCGGGTTCCTTCGCCCGGGGGTTCCCCTTCCAGTTCAATCCCGACAGCGGCGACCAGCGGGTGTGCGGCACCCTGGCGTCTTTGGCCGGTCTTGAAAAGGCCGTCGAAGAAAACGATCCTCAACACATCGAAACAGCGGTTCGGCGCATCAATATGCTGCGCAGCATCATATTGAGCATCGGCGGCGTTCCGCTGATATACCTCGGTGAAGAATGGGGCGAGCTCAACGATTACACGTTTCTGTCCGATCCGACCAAAGCCAGCGACGCACGCTGGATTCAGCGGTCCAAGAAAAAGTGGCAATCCCGCGAGAAGTTAACCGATCCGTCGACACTGGAGTGGCGGTTTTTCGATGAAATGTTCCGCCTGATCAAACTCAGAAAATCGCTTCCGGCATTTTACAACGGCGGGATGGAGGTCATCGACACCGGCAACCCGCACCTCTTCGGTTACACCCGGCAGACCGCCGATCAGCATCTGCTTGTTGTCAACAATTTCTCGGAACCCCCCCAGACAATGAGTGCCCAAGCTTTAAGGGCCTGCGGTTGCGGCCGCAGCAGCACCAACCTGGTCACCGGCACAATCCTTGACACCGAAGCGGCGCTGCAACTGGGAAGCTACGGGTTCGTCTGGCTGGATTGCAGCACCCCGGCCGACACCGGAGACAGCCCATGACGACCATCTGGTCTTACGTCCTTATGATCATCGGGTTTGCGATTTTGATCAAAGGCGCGGATGTTTTCGTCGACGGCGCGGCCTCGGTTGCGCGTCGGTTTCGCATCTCCGATCTTGCGATCGGCCTGACGGTCGTGGCGTTTGGCACCAGTGCTCCGGAACTCTTTGTCAACCTTATCGCCGGAATCCGAGGCAACACCGATATTGCCATCGGCAATGTCCTGGGGAGCAACATCGCCAACACCCTTCTGATCCTGGGAATAGCCGCCGTTATCAGGCCGTTGTCGGTCTCCAGAGGAACGGTATGGCGGGAGATTCCATTCAGCCTGCTGGCGGTGATCGTGCTCGGGTTGATGGCCAATGACAGACTTATCGATCACCGCGACTTCTCCGATATCTCTCGCAGCGATGGTTTGGTGCTGCTGTGCTTTTTCATGATTTTTCTCTACTACGCGTTCACCGCCGCAAACGGCATCGAGGAGCCGGTGCAACATGTCCCCGCAAAAACCTATGGATTGCCGGGCGCATCGATCCGATTGGTGGCCGGACTTGTGGGCTTGAGCCTCGGCGGCCGCTGGATCGTGGCGGGGGCGGTCGCTGCGGCCGATCACTTCGGATTGAGTCAATCGGTCGTGGGACTGACTGTCGTGGCCGTGGGGACCTCTCTGCCGGAGCTGGCCACCTCGGCCGCAGCCGCCTATAAAGGCAAGGTCGAGATGGCCGTCGGCAATGTCGTCGGCTCCAATATTTTCAACATCTTTTTGGTCCTCGGTGCCACGGCCACCATCATTCCCCTGCCCTTCAAGACCGAGAGCAACCTCGATGTCGGCATGACCGTTTTCACCGGCCTGCTCCTGTTCAGTTTCATGTTCAGCGGTCGTAAGGGGCAGGTCGACCGCTGGGAAGGTGCAGTTGCCCTGCTGCTCTATGCCGCTTATATCGGCTACCGGATCGTCGGCCAGTGACTCGGCGGAGCGGACCCGTTTACGAAAACGAGCTCAGATAGACGGTTTGTAACCGTTCACATGGTTGTAAAGTCCGATGTGCTTCAAGCCACCTTATTGTAAGCGTTTGCAGGGTGCTGCAGATGCAAGGCGTCGGGCGCGCAGACGTACTTTTGTACTTCAAGTGCCCGACAACAATGCAGATGCTGTGCCCTGTGAACGCTTACGACGGTTTTGTGGAAAAAGGTGACGACAGCGGGTCGGTCTGCAGAAATCTTTTTTTTGAAGAGAGGCCTCTGCCGAAGTATCTGGCGGGTGAGTGCTGCCGGTACACCCACCAGAAAAGCGATCGTTTTACAACCGGAAGGTCTCTATTTTTCATGTTAGGGTCACGGTAAGAAAAAATTCCACACGATTGCGCCGGATTATGGTTTGTCTACAAGGCACATCCATCTGCGCATATCGGGATATGTGTGGGTAGATGTAACACAGTAGACGGGCCATAAGACAAGCGAGAGGTGGAATTATTTTTTGCCGGGGCCCTTACACCTGACCTCTGCAGGCATTCACCCTGCCTGCCGTCGACAAGACACCCGCGGGTGTCAAAGTTTGACAACATTGAGGAACCATAATATGGTATTTAAATAAATCCAGTCCGAGGTCTTTGACCTGGGCCTATTGCTTCCTTTCGGCCGGCCCGGATTGACGTGAAAATACCACCGCCATGTTTTTTCAGCAATGCCATCCCGTTTTGCCGAAAACGAAGCACCCGATCGCGTGTCTATCCTCTGTTTTATAGTGCCCCATGAGTGAACTTCCATCGTCAATAAAGTTGGAGATCCACTCATTGAAACGGTTGACTTTACCGCCTATTTAGACAGGAATCTCAAGCATGGATCAGACGAGAAATCCGGCAAAGAAAAATCCGATCAAACGGGTGGCTCGGGGAGTCGGCCAGGCAAAGCGCACGCTGACCCGCTTTATCAAAAAACCTGCGCATGCTCCGGGTACATCACCTGGAACGCTTGTCCCCGCTCCCGAGAAAAAGAGCGCAAAGAGCCGCATTACCCTTATCGCTTACGATCAGGATCACTATCTAAAAAAGGAAATCGACACCATAGAAGAGGCCTTGCCTCTCAAAGATTCACCGACCGTCACCTGGATCAATATCGACGGCTTGCACGACATCGCGTTGATCGAATCCGTCGGCCGGCAGTTCGGCATCCATCCTCTGACCCAGGAAGACATTGTCAATATCGGACAGCGTCCCAAGGCCGAAGACTTCGACGACTACATCTACATTGTCTTTAAAATGCTGTCATACAGAGACGGCACGGACCAAATCGAATCCGAGCAGGTCAGCCTTATACTGGGGTCGAATTTTCTGATCTCTTTTCAGGAGGCCCCGGGAGATGTAATGGCTCCCGTACGGGAGCGGATAGAAAAAGGCAAGGGACGCATCCGCAAGGCCGGCTGTGATTATCTGGCCTATGCTCTGATCGATGCGGTGGTCGATCATTACTTCCTCGTCCTCGAAGCATTCGGAGAAAAAATTGAAGATTTGGAAGCCGAACTCCTTTCCGACCCTACGCCGAACAGCCTGCAGCGCCTCTACGCCATGAAAAGAGACGTCATTTTCTTCCGAAAGCAAGTCTGGCCGATTCGCGAACTGCTGAACAGGCTTGTTAAGGAAGAGTCTCCCCTGATCGACAAGTCGGTTGACGTTTTCATCAGCGATGTCTACGATCACACGATTCAGATCATCGACACCATCGAGTCTTTCCGTGACCTCATGGCGGGCCTGCTGGATATCTACCTCTCGACCATCAGCAATCGAATGAACGCCATCATGAAGATGCTCACCATCATGGCCACCATCTTCATTCCTTTATCCTTTATCGCCGGTATCTACGGAATGAACTTCGAATATATGCCGGAACTCAAGTGGCACTGGGCCTATCCCGCACTGTGGGTGATCTTTATTTCTATTTTCCTGGGTATGCTGGCCTGGTTCAAGTCTAAAAAGTGGCTGTAGGGGGATACTTAATTTTCAGACGTCCGTCTGAGAACATAGTTTCGGATGGCGGGCATTACCGTGCCTTCGCTTCGCGGGTGGGTGCTATTTCAATTCCTTGATTCTTTCCAGGTTTTTCGTTTTTCCGATCATGATCAGGATGTCGCTGTCCTTGACGACGAAATCCGCCGGCGGCACGATGACGAACCTTTCCGGCACCAGCTCTTTCACGGCGATGACGTAAACGTCGTAGCGGCTGCGAAGATTGATATCCTTGAGCGATTTGCCGATAAAGGATTTCGGTGGATCGACCTGCACCAGGTTGTAGTCTTCCTCCAGCGGCAGAAATTCCAGGATATTCGGCTGGGTAAGCCGCCGCGCAAGACGGGTTGCCGTATCCTTGGCCGGCCGGATTGTATCGGACGCACCGAGTTTTTTCAAAATTTCGGCGTGGGTTTCGTCTTCTACCTTGGCAATGATGGTTTTGACGCCGAGTTCGTGCAGGTGATAACAGATCAGGATGCTGTTGCTGATGTCGCCGCCGGTGCTGACGACGACGCTGTCCATTTCCACCAGACCGAGTCCCTTGAGGGCCTCGGCGTCGGTGGCGTCGAGAACGATGGCGGTGGTGGTATACGGCTCTACCGCCTGGATACGTTCGCGATTGCGATCGATGGTAATCACCTCTTGGTTACTCTCGAAGAGGGCTTTGGAAACGTAAAATCCGAAGCTGCCCGCTCCAATGACGGCAAATCGTTTCATGGCTGACCTCCGCTAACCGATCATGAGATTCTCTTCGGCAAATTCCAACCCTTTTCGGGCCGGCGGCCCGGCGATGATGTAGGCAAATGTCGGCACCCCGACTCGGCCGATAATCATCACGACAATGACGATAAATTTACCGATCCCGTTCAGGGTGGCGGTCGCCCCCATGGAAAGGCCCACCGTACCGAAGGCCGATATGGTTTCGAAAAGGAAACTCAGGTACTGCTGATGTCCTTCAGCCCCGCTGCCGTGGGCCGGATCTGTGAAAAGAATCAGGAAAAGGGCCGCTAAAATGATCGCGATTGATAAAACAACAACCGATATGCTTTTGGCGACTGTTTCCTGGGGAATACTCTTTTGAAACATGTTGAGCCGCGCCCGGCCTTTCAGGCGGCTCCAGGAAAACGCCGCCAGAACGGCGAACGTCGTGGTTTTGATACCGCCGCCGCATGATCCCGGTGACGCTCCGAAATACATCAGGAACATCATGAACGCCAGAGATGCGCTGTTCAGCCCGCCGATGTCCACGGTGTTGAAACCCGCCGTCCGGCAGGTGATGGACTGGAATAAGGTCATCATCAGGCGGTCGCCAAAGCTTGCGTTCTGCAGCAGGTTTTTTTCGGTTATGAGCAATATGGCGGCACCCAGGAAGATGAGCAAACCGGTGGTCACCAAAACCGTCTTGAATTGCACCGAAAAGCGTCGCGATCGCTGCTGTTTGGAGGTCGTGCGCCGGTAAAGTTCGTAAACCACCGGAAATCCCAGCCCTCCCAAAACGATCAGAGTGCAGATGGTCGCATTCAGAAGGACCGAACCCCGCTCGTCGATGAAACTGTTCGCGAAGAGCGAAAACCCGGCATTGCAAAATGCCGAAACCGAATGGAACAGGCCCAGGTAGAGGGCTTCGCTTACCGGATAGGATTGCCACCAGTGAAAAAAAAGAAGCGTCGCCCCGGCAAGCTCGACCGTAGCGGTAAAAACGAAAATAGACCGCAGCAAAGAGTAAATGTCATCGCGCGGGGTGTGTGAAAAGACTTCCTGCATGGCCATTCTGCTCTGGAAGAACACTTTTTTACCGACGAGCTGAAAGAGGGTGACCGATATGGTCATGATACCCAGACCTCCCAGCTGGATCAGCGCCAGGATGACACCCTGCCCGAAGAGGCTGAAATAACTGCCTGTATCGACGACGATCAGCCCCGTAACGCAGACAGCGGAAGTCGCCGTGAAAAGGGCGTCGGTGGGGTTGATAGAGCCCGAAACCGTTGCGGCCGGCAACATCAGCAGGCCGGTCCCCACGGCAATGGTCGCCAGGTAGCTGAACAGCAACAGATTGGCCGGATGAAGTATGCTCAGCTTTCTTAAGGTCCATTCCAACATATCCGCCGCGCCTCGCTGACGAGATGAGTGGTCCGTGCATCGTGCCGGCATGGCCGATTAGGGTCACGCTAAAAGATAATTCCACACGATTGAACAGGATTATGGATTGTCTACAAGGCACATCCACCGGCGCAAATCGAGATACGTGGTGGCGAATGTAACGCAGAGGACAGTCCATAAAACAAGCAAGAGGTGGAACTATTTTTTCCAGTGCCCTTTATCCCGCAAGTCATCTTTTTTTCAGCGGCCCCTCATTATCCTTTTTAAAAACATTTCGCAACCAGATAGGGGCGTACCAGATTGAGGTCAGATTTTGATTGTTGATTTGGACATCCGGTTTTTGATCTGGCAGGAAATGTTCATGTCGCGGGCATGGGAGATCAGGTGCGAAGACGGCCAGTATCATGTTCTGTCAATGGGCAAAAAGGGGCGCGACATCTTTTTCGATATGGTATAAGGGATACCCATAGATCAGGGATCCTGATCTATGGGAGACTCGGGATCCTTTGCCCCTATGGCCTCCGCCTCGCGGGCGGCGTTCTCTGCCTTGGTTTTTTCCTTTGCCAGGCGGCGTTTTTTTACTTCCAATTCCTTTTCAACCTCCCTTATTTCGGCCATGAGATCGACAAGGGACGATTCATCCTCCTGCAAGGTTATCGATGACCGAACTTTATCGAGTTTGACGGTCAGAGCTTGGGCCGCTACGGCTGCTTTTTCCGCTTCGTTCTGTGCTTTTTCAGCCCTTTTTTCCGCATCGGATACGGCGTCGAGGGCAGAGGCGCGCTCGGCGGCTTCACCTTCCTCCGGTTCGGCATCAAGGTCGATCGTCTCGGCCGCCAGAACCAGGGCCGTCAGCGGCAGTTGACTGAAAAAGTTCTCCGGTGAGATGCCGAAAGCGCTGATCGAAGTAAGATCGCGCAGCCGCATGGGCAGCAAAACGAGGGATGCGTCCCGGGAAATCTCGATCACCGTATCGGCATCAGAGTTGTCAACGACCAGGGGAACGGCCTCGATGCGCACTTCCTCCAACCTCTGCTGCAACGTCTCCTCGGTGGGTCTTTCAGCATGGTTGTCGTCCCGAACCGCCAGCAACCGTATAGCCGCGCCCTCCCACTCCTCGTTGCGGGTGATCAGATAAGCCAAAAGTAGCATAAGGTTGCCGGTGGCGTCATCCTGCCACCAGACATCGATCCGGCGGTTTTCGTCCGGTATTTCCTTCAAGTCATTCCATTCCTCGGATGTGGCATCCATGATGATCAGGTTGCAGCCGAATCGATACGCCTCCCTGAGGCTGCGGCCGTAAACTGCAGCCATGTAATGCTCCTGGGAATCGGGGGTGTCGCTGATCCAGTTCAGCAGCACGGTATTGGCATGCAGGGGACCGATCCCGAAGGACTGCACCAACACCTGGACGGCATCTTTGCGATCGCCGGCCAGCACAACCAAAGGAAAAACGTCAAGGCCGCTTTGGCGGATATCGGCCTTCAATTCATCTTCAACGGTTTGCTTTTCCTTGCGCAACCGAGCCGTCTGCCCGGTGAGTATTCTGACTGCTGCCGTAAACCCGCTTCGACCCTGGATCCAGGCGGCAAAACGCAGCAGGGCCTGCCGTTGTTCGGCCTTGTCAGCAAAAACCAACATCTGCGGCCGCCAATACCGGGGGTGTTCGGGTTCTGCAGCCGCTTCGAGAAGGTGTACCCGAATTCTCTGCATGTGATACGACCGCCGGCTGTCCGCCCAGCGCGGTGACCGGGCTTTTTGCTTCAGGTAAAGATAAATGGCCGTCAGGATGGCCAGCGCCGCAACGCCGGGCAGCGGATCGATCGCCAGCATGGCGCCCAGGCAGGCCAGGGCCCCCACCAGGCTGGCACGGGCATCGAACCAGCGAAACCGTGGCCGGAAGGAGGGACTTTCCGAGCGGGCTTCGTAAAAGGTGGCGTAATTGAGCAGGCCGTATGAAATGAGAAAGAACATCGAGACCAGGGGGGCAATCAGGTTCAGCTGCCCGATGCCGATGGTCCCAAATGCAATGACGGTCGACAGGAGCACCCCGCGCCGGGGGTTGTTCGCCGGGCCATAGCCCTTGGCGAACGGGTTCAGAAAAGGAAAGATACGGTCGGTGGCCAGGGAC
>JARFQH010000150.1 GCA_029287875.1 Desulfobacteraceae bacterium
TCGATCACGGACTGGGCGTTGTTGGCAAAGTCGCCGAATTGGGCCTCCCAGAGAACCAGAGCGTTGGGCTGAGCGATGGAATAGCCGTATTCGAACCCCATCACGCTCACTTCGGCCAGCAGACTGTTGTAAACCCGGTAGAGTGCCTGAGTGTCGGCCAGGTGGTTCAAGGGTGTGTAGCTCCTGCCGGTCTTGATGTCCATCAGCACGCTGTGGCGCTGGCTGAAGGTGCCGCGGGCGCTGTCCTGCCCGCTGAGGCGCACCGGCATCCCTTCCACCAACAGTGAGGCAAAGGCCAGGGCTTCGGCGCCGGCCCAATCGATTCCTTCCCCTTTTTCGATCGTTTCGAGCCGTTTCTGCAGCAGTCGCTCTAATTTTGGAAAGAGACTGAAGTCTTTCGGAAAACGATTGAGCTGGCGGGCGAGTTCGATCAAGCGCTCTTTATCGACCCCGGTTTCGACGGCCGCGTGGCTGTACCGGCCGCTGGTCCCATCCCATTCACCGTAAAACCGACTCTCGGGAAACGGGCAGGAACTGCCGTGAACCTCTTCGTAGTCCTTATCCAGGCGGCCCTCCACCGCAGCCTTCATCTTATCGACTTTTTCCTTATCGACCACCTTTTCCTCGATCAGTCGGTCGGTGTAAACCTCGTGCAGCGATGGTCGTTGGCGAATCCGCTCATACATCAGGGGTTGGGTGAAGTACGGCTCGTCGCCTTCGTTATGGCCGTAGCGCCGGTAGCAGATCAAATCGATCACCACGTCCTTCTTGAAGGTCATGCGGTAGTCGGCCGCCAGCCTGGCGACGTGCACCACCGCCTCGGGGTCTTCGCCGTGTACGTGAAAGACCGGTGCCATGATCATCTTGGCCACATCGGTGGAATAGCGGGTCGAGCGGGCATCTTCGGGCAGGGTGGTGTAGCCGATCTGGTTGTTGATAATGACGTGCACGGTGCCGCCGGTACGGTAACCTTCCAGCTGGCTCATGTTGAGGGTTTCCATGACCACGCCCTGGCCGGCGAAGGCGGCGTCACCGTGAATCAGAAGCGGCAGAACCTGCTTACGGTCGCCGTCGTCCAGCATATCCTGACGTGAACGGGTAAAGCCCTCCACCACCGGATCGACCGCCTCCAGGTGGCTGGGATTGTTGACCAGAAACATTCGGAGTTCGCGGCCCTGTGCCGTTTGGATGTCGGCCAGAAAGCCGTTGTGGTACTTGACGTCACCGGCCCCGATCAGGGCATCGGGGTCGTAGCAGCTCTCGAACTCGGCAAAAATGTCATAGTAGGATTTGTGCAGGACGTGGGCCTGAACGTTGAGCCGTCCCCGGTGGGCCATGCCGAGTATGATTTCCCGGCTTCCGTGATCGGCCGCGCGCTCTGTCAGCGTGTCGAGAAGGGGGATGACGGCATCGCCGCCCTCGAGTGAAAACCGCGTGACGCCCACGAACTTTTTGTTCAGAAACTGTTCGAAAATCGCCGACTGAATCAGTTTTTCGAGAATGTGAACCTTTTCGGAGGCCTTCAGATGCGGCCGGTTGCGCACCGGTTCCATGCGCTCCTGCAGCCAGCGTCTCTCCTCAGGATCCTGCAGGTGCATGTATTCGACGCCGATGGACCGGCAATAGGTTTCCCGCAGGATTTTGATGATCTCCTTGAGCGGCGCGGTTTCATCCCTGGCAAATCGCCGGGTAAAGAATTCCCGGTTCAGGTCATCGGCTGACAGACCAAAGGCCTCCAGGCTGAGCAGGGGGTGTTCGGTCGGGCAAGCCGTCAGTGGATCCATGCAGGCCAATAAATGTCCGAGGTCCCGGTAACGGTATTTGAGTGCCTCCACGCGGCTCTGTTTGATCACCAGTTCCCGGTCTTCTGCCACCGTCACGACCGGCGCCTGGTCGTAGGCGATCGCGAAGCCCTTGAAAAAGGCCTGCCAATCCCGCGACACCGAACTGGAGTCGGCCTTCCAGCGCCGATACTGCTCGTCGATATAATCCGCGTTAAAGGTCTCTATCGCATCCATACTGACCCATCCTTTGGTAAGCTAATATTCACTCTGCTCCTTGAACCAACCGGCGACGCTGCGTGAGATATCGATGCGATCTTCCTCACGGCTGAACATGTGATCCGCATCGGGCACGATCTCCAGATCCACTCTGCCGCTGCTCAGATCACGCACCTTGTAGGCCTCTTCCACCGGGATGATCTCGTCTATGTCGCCGTGAACCACCATCAGAGGCTTGTTAAACGT
Source organism: Desulfobacteraceae bacterium (assembly GCA_029287875.1). GTDB lineage: Bacteria > Desulfobacterota > Desulfobacteria > Desulfobacterales > SG8-13 > JARFQH01. Next base: position 2,247 of record JARFQH010000150.1, read on the forward strand.
CTTGAGGAAGTTGGTGGGATCGAAGCTGCCCGCATCGGCGAAAAATTTTTCAGTCAGCTTCAGCGACCGTCCGCGGCTGCTGAAAAATACCTCGCCGGTTCGTTGCAAAGAGGCCCGTTGCTCGCGGCTGAGAAAGTCGATGGCGCGGACACCCGTCAAGCGGCTCGCCAGCGCGCAGACGGCCTTGACGCTGTCTGTCTGTGCCGCGGTCAGAAAAGCAATCAGTCCGCCCATGCTGTGACCGGCCACGCCGATCCATTCCGCCCCGCGGGCGGCGATGATGTCCACCGCCGTTTGCATCTCGGAAATTTGTTTGCTGTAGGTCGACTCGTCAAAGGTTCCCTGGCTCTGGCCGTTTCCGGAGAAGTCGAATCGCAGGGCGACAAACCCTTCCCGGCTCAATTCTCCGGCCAACTGCCTCAGGATTCCCGTGTGCCGCGAGCAGGTGAAGCAATGGCCCAGTACGACCCCGAAACCGGCGGGTGACTTGGGCAAATGAAGGGTTGCGGCCAGTTTTTCACCAAAATGATTGTTAAAGTGAATCTGTTCTTCCATGATAGGTGTCTCAATCCTTTAGGTGTTCAACGTTGCACCGGTCAATCGGCGCCCGGCCCCCATGAAATACCCGGTCTGCCCTCCGGGGCCGCCGTGAGGCTAAACCATCGGTCGCCGCCGGAGACCGGCTACCGACCACAGGCGAAACCGGATTTTTATAGATATCGGAGGAGTTCCATGACTGTCAAGAATGAAACATAACCCTATTGAGTTCTTATAAAACCATTGTTGTGATCCAGCCTTCCGCGTTCGACAATTTTTCACAGCAACCATCCTCACCCGAAATGCCGCCGGCAACGCTTTTTGACCCATCAATTGTGACAGAAGTGACGACATGGAGGTAATAAATGTTTGACATGACCCGTCACATTTTTTATCGACATTTACGGTGTAAGGAAAAAATCGCACTCTGAAAGTTCTCGGGAGGAGGCGTTATGGCTTCAGGCTCGAAAAAGGTGATCTACGCCGCGCTGGTCGGCAACTCCCTGGTAGCGACGACCAAATTCATTGCTGCAGCGATCACCGGCAGTTCGGCCATGCTTTCGGAGGGAATCCATTCCGTGGTGGATACCGGAAACCAGGTCCTGTTGCTGTGGGGTAACCGCCAGTCCAGGAAACCGGCCGACGAGCAGTTCCCCTTCGGCCACGGCCGGGAAATCTACTTTTGGTGTTTTATCGTCGCCATTCTGATATTTGCCCTGGGGGCCGGTTTCTCGATCTACGAGGGGATTCACCACCTGCTGCACCCCCAGCCCCTGAAAAATCCGATGCTTAACTACGTCGTTCTCGGACTGGCGATTGTTTTCGAAGGCGGCGCTCTGTGGGTCGCACTCAAGGTGTTCAACCGCGCCAAGGGCAGCCGGGGAATTGTCGAGGCCGTGCACCACGGTAAAGACCCAACTCTTTTTGTGGTCCTGTTCGAAGACACGGCCGCAATCGCGGGACTGCTCGTTGCTCTGGGCGGTATCGCCCTGGGTCAAATAACCGGGAATCCGGCCTTCGACGGCATTGCCGCGATCCTGATCGGCGTCATTCTCGGCGGCACCGCCATCTGGCTGGCTTATGAAACCAAGAGCCTGCTGATAGGAGAGAGTGCAGATCCTGAAATCGTGCAGGCCATACGCAAATATTGCCTGGAGCTGCCCCCGGTCGTGGCGGTGAACGAGGTGTTGACCATGCACATGGGCCCTGAATTCATCCTGGTAAACGTCAGCGTGGACATGGCCGATAAGGCCACTGCCGGTGAAATTGAAAAAGCAATCGCCGTGTTCGATCAACGGATCAAATCGACGTTTCCGGCGATCAAGCGGGTATTTGTGGAGGCGGAGGCGCAGAGCCGCAGATCCTAACGGTTCCCTTCCTAAATATTTGGTTTTGTACAGAAAGCATGCAATCGAGGATTTCCCATGCTATCCATCCTTGCCTACCTGATTCTCGCCCTGGCCGCGGGGGCGTGTCTACCCACCCAGGCCGGAATCAACGCCCATCTGAACCTCTGGACCCGCTCGCCTGTGCTGGCGGCCGCCATATCCTTTGCGGTCGGAACCATGGCCCTGATCCTCTATGCCCTGGTCCGGCGGGTCCCCTTGCCGGCCGCCACCGGCTTGTCCGCTTACCCCTGGTGGGTATGGAGCGGCGGTTTCCTGGGAGCCTTTTTCGTGGCGACAACGGTGTTTTTGGCCCCCAAGTTGGGCGCCACCTCGATGCTGGCGTTCATCGTCGCCGGTCAGATGCTGGCATCGCTTCTGCTGGATCACTTCGGACTGATCGGCTATCCGGTCCAGACCGTCAACCTGTGGCGGTTGACCGGGGCGGTCATGGTCGCCGGAGGCGCCGTGCTGATCCGCTTCTATTGAAAGACAGGTGAATCGGAACTATTGCAAGCGGCCAAATGACCCGGCCGGTGATACGAGCGTCCGGAAAACACCGGTTGAACGCCGCAAGAAACGAAAATGACATGGCTGCAGACAACAGACTCCTGATCCTTTCCCGCAGCGCGGCGGTCTATGCCGACCTGATAAAAGATCTGCGGCTTCCGGATCTCGAAATTACCGCGTGCAAAACCGCCGGTGAGGCGTCCGCGCACCTGGACCGGTGCACCATTATCCTGGGCGAACCGTCCCGCATCGCCCGGGTGGTTGAAGGCGCAAGGGTGCTGAAATGGGTTCAGTCCACGTACGCGGGCGTCGAAGAGCTCCTCGGCCCCGGCGCCCGGTCGGATTACATTTTAACCGGCGTAAAGGGTGTCTTCGGCCCGTTCATGAGCGAATATGTCATCGGCTATCTCCTGGCCCTGGAGCGCCACTTTTTTACGGCCTATCGGAATCAACACGACCGGACCTGGCGGCGCCTGCCCTACCAAAGCCTCCGCGGACGTCTGATCGGCATCTGCGGGCTCGGCTCCATCGGCCGGCATCTCGCGCGAACGGCTGAACATTTCGGCCTGCGCATATGGGGCTACAAGCGCACCGCGGAAACGGTCCCGGAGGCCGAACGGGTGTTTACCGGCCCGGGGTTCGACGAATTCCTGTCGCAGCCGGATTACATCGTGAACACGCTTCCCAGCACACCGGCCACGGCTCGCCTTTTCGACGAAACCGCATTCCGGACCATGAAGACAACCGCCGTGTTGATCAACATCGGCCGGGGAGACGCCGTCGTCGAGGAAGCGCTGATTCGGGCGCTGCAACAAGGCCTGATCGGCGGGGCGGTCTTGGATGTCTTCGAACAGGAGCCGCTGCCGGAGGACAGCCCCCTTTGGACCCTTCCCAATGTCGTCATCACCCCCCACAACTCGGGTTTCAGTTTTCCGGCCGATATCGTCGGGCTGTTTGCCGCAAACTACCGCCGGTTTTCAAAAGGCGAGCCACTATTGTATCGGGTCGATTTTGAGAGGGGATATTAGAAGGTTTCATTAATCGCATGGAAATACGACTGCTCAGTTTGCTGGAGGGAGCCCGCCGGGCCGCCGGAACGGTTGTCATCATCGATGTCTACCGGGCCTTTACAACGGCTGCCGTGGCGCTGCAGCGCGGGGCCGCGCGCATTTTGCTGGTCGACACCCCTGAGGCGGCATTCAAACTGCGTTGCCAGGGCCGGGGCGATTTGTGTCTGGGAGAGGACTCCGGCATCAAGGTACCCGGTTTCGACTTCGGCAATTCGCCGCTCGAGCTCTCCCAGGCCGGAGTTCACGGCCAGACATTGATCCAATCCACCAGTGCCGGCACCAAAGGCGTTGTTGCGGCCGGCAGAACCGAGGTCCTCTTCGCCGCAGCGCTGGTCAACGCCGAAGCGACCGTCCGCGCAGTGCTGGCAAGGAGACCCTCGCTGGTGTCGCTCGTGGCGATGGGTACAAATGGAACGAAGCGCAGCGACGAGGACGAGCAGTGCGCCCTCTACATACGCAACCGGCTGCGCGGCCGCCGGCCGGATACGGCCGCAGTGCGGTCGCTGGTGCTTTCGGCCCATGATTCGGCCAAATTCGACGACCCAGAGCGACCGCATTTCGACCCGCGCGACCGCGACATGGCCCTGCAAATCGACAGCATCCCCTTTGCGATCCGGGTTCGCGTCGAGGGAGACCTGCTGGTGGCGACTCCTGAAACGATTCAATGAGCTTTGTTTTTCTGGCAATCAGCGACTAAAAATATGACATCGCCACGTCTTGCGCACATATCTTCCCGATAACCCTGAATCGGTCAGGGTCGCGGTTGACCGGCTTGCACTTGCACTGGAATTGTTCTATGTTGCAGTTATTCAAAGGTTCGGAATAGTTTGACTACAAAACATTGTCTGGGGAGGAAGGATGACCTGCAAAGAAAGCGGATTCACTATCTTTTTCACCTCGCTTCGGCCAAGGCCTGACGTCCGACCAACCGGTCTTTACTGACGGATTGATTTACGTTATGGTCACAGGCGCTTCCTACGGGTAAATTGACTGTCTCAATCAAAGGGGTTCGACATTGTGAAATCAATTGTCAATGTATCCAATCGGCTTCCCATCACCATCGATG
>JARFQH010000005.1 GCA_029287875.1 Desulfobacteraceae bacterium
AGATGCGAAGATAGGTCGTTAAAGTGAAACCACTTGAATCATCGGGAATAGGGTTATAGGCTTCAGGTGTCAGGTGTCAGAAAACCCCAAATCCTGAAACCCGAAACCTGAAACCTGAACACTGATTTGGTTGCGGCCGAAAGCCTGCATTGGGATCTTGAACCTGTTTTTGTCTTCCTGACATCCGTGGACGGCCGATGACCGGAGGACGATTCGAATCCTGAATCCGGGCACTTAAGGGCCCCAGCAAGAAATAATTCCACATCTTGCTTGTCTTTTGGATCATCTACTGCGTTACATCCACCGACACGTATCCCGATATGCGCCGCTGGATGTGCCTTGTAGACGAACCCAAATCCGGCGCAATCTTGTGGAATTATTTCTTACCGTGGCCCTAACATCAGAACCGTCGGTCCATTGCCGCGCATTTATGGTTGAAGCCTTGGGCCTGACCCTTGTTCCAGGCATCCCTCATTTTGCCATCAGGAAGTGCACCGCTTTTTCCAGGCCGTCGATCGACAGTTCGAACATGGGAAATATTCTTCCGATCGTTTTAACCGTTTGAGTGTAATTCCACATATCTTCCGGCATGGGATTTAGCCAAACCGCGTGCGAAAAGGTATCGGCCAGAAATTTGAGGCATTCGATGCTGGGCGTTCCGCTTCTTTCCTCGATATGAATCGAACCATCGGCGACCATCAGTTCGTAGGGCGCCATGCTGGCGTCGCCGACGATGAACAATCGGGTTTGCGAATCGGCCGCAGCAAACTCAGCGATCGGTTTTGGTTTGCGAAAACGGGCCGAATCTCCCCAGAGGGTGCTGTAGATGGTGTTGTGGAAAAAATAGGTCTTGAGGTCTTTGAACTGAGACCGGGCGTAATCAAAAACCGTCTGTACCACGGAAATGTAAGGATCCATCGAATACCCACCGTTGTCGATCGCGAGAATCACCTTCAGGCGATCCTTCAGGCTGCGCTCGAAAACGATCTCGATTTCGCCCCCGTTTTTCATTGTTTGATAGAGCGTTTCATCGATATTGACCCGATCCTTGGGACCCACCGGTACCAGGTTGCGCAGCCGTTTCAACGCTTCTCCCACCATCGGCCGCGTCAATGGCCCGCTCAGGGAATAGTCCCGGTAGCGACGGTCCAAGGCGACTTTCACGGCCGACTTGTTGCGTGAAACGCCGCCCACGCGCATTCCGCCCGGATGGTAACCCGAATGGCCCACCGGTGAGGTCCCGCCGGTACCGATCCACCGGCTTCCGCCGTGATGTTCACCGGTCTGCTCCTTGAGGCGTTCTTTGAAGTATTCGATCAGCTCTTCCGGGGTCAAGCGGTTCAATTCGGATTCATCGATGCCGAGGGCCTCGGCCAGCGCACGGGGCTCTTTCAACCACTGGTCGAGCATGGCCCGGGCGATATCGTCCAGTTCGACACCGCTGACATCCGGCAACTCGGTTCCCTCGAAGTGGTGTGCAAACGCCTGGTCATACAGATCAAAATAACGCTCGCTCTTGACCAGGATCGATCGTGACGCCGTATAAAAATCGTTGAGGGAATTCACCAGTCCGGTCCGAAGCGCTCGATGGAGCGTCAGAAACGAGGTCGGGCTAACTGGAATCCCGACGTTTTTGAGAGTGTAAAAAAAGTCGATGAACATTTCAGAACAGTCTTCTCCTGCGGAGCAGTTCGTTTGTTCGCTGCAGATCCTGACTTTTTTTGAAAAGCACCCCCAGATAAGGGATGTCACCGGTGGCCAGCTTCTTGGGTTTGAAATCGGGATCGGCAGTGAGCGCCCGCACCCAGTTGAGCAGCTCTCTGGTGGCCGGTTTCTTTTCGATTCCCTCCATTTCACGCAGTCGGTAAAATGCCGTCACCGAATTTTCCATCAGCTCTGCGTCCAGATTCGGAAAGTGGACGGCAATGATGTTGCGCATCATTTTGGGCTCCGGGAAGGCGATGTGATGAAAGTTGCAGCGGCCCAGGAAGGGATCCGACAGGTCTTTCTTGGCGTTCGAGGTAATGATGATAACCGGACGGGTGCGGGCCTTGATGGTTTTGTCGATTTCGATGATGTCGAACTCCATTTGATCGAGAACATCGAGCATGTCATCCTGGAAATCCGTATCGGCCTTGTCGATTTCGTCGATCAGCAAGACCGTACGCCTGTCGGCGGTGAACGCCTGCCCGATTTTCCCCATCCGGATGTAGTCCTCTATGTTGCTCACGTTCCGGCTGGAGTCGCCGAAGCGGCTGTCGTTGAGCCGCGTCAGCGTGTCGTACTGATAGAGTGCGTCGACCAGTTTCATGCTGGATTTGACGTTCAGTACGACCAGGGGCATCTTCAGACTCTCGGCGATGGCATGGGCCAGCATCGTCTTGCCGGTGCCCGGTTCCCCTTTCAGCAGCAGCGGCATTTCAAGGGCCATGGAAATATTGATAATACTGGCCAGTTCATCATCGAGAACATAACGGGTGGCACCCGTAAAATGTGCCGATTCTCTTTTTCCAGACATGTGTAACCTCACGTATTAAGTTCAGATTGCCAAACTTTAACTGGGAATCGTTAATCCCGCCTGGCGGGAAACCGCTCAACCTATGTTTCAGTTAGCCCTAAAGTCGCCCGTACCCGGTCCGAAACCTCGCGCGTAAGCTGCAGCACCTTCTCCGCCAGTTCCAGCGGCAAGGTTCCTGTCCCGCAACTGGGCGTGATCAGGGATTGTGAAACAATCCGACGACGGTCGATCCCCAGCGCCTCGACACGCGCGATCTCTGCATACCATTTCTCCGCCAAGGAAGCGGCGGTTTCCCTGACGATATCGTCCCGGCTTCCGGTGGGAACGATCCCCCAGGCCAATATTTTTCCGGCCGAGATGAACCGGCGTATCAACTCGGGGTAGAGAACAAACCGGTCAAAGAACGCATAAGCATCGAAGTTGACGATATCGGCGGATGAATCCAGAACCAGGGACCAGTCAGTGTTTGCACAGATGTGCACCCCCGCGATGCCACCGGCACCATGGACGGCTTCGATGACTTCGGCCAGGCAGGCGGAAACGTCTTCCCTGGAAACGCTGATGAATTCGGATGTGCCGAAACCGGCCAGGGCCGGCTCATCGAAAAATATGATTACCGGCTGCCCGAAATGAGCCAGGCGACGGACCTGCCATACAGCCTTGAGGGCCAGGAGTTTTACAGCCGCATCCCGCAGCTGGGGGTTGTAGAATATGGCTTGCCGTGTTTCGTCGTGGACACCGGTACAGAATGTAAACGGGCCGGTCACCTGCCCCTTGACGGCGATCGGCGCCTGGGACCGGTCGGCCAGCTGCTCCATCAGGACCGCAAATCCGGGGGCGACATCCGCTCCAAGAGCAAAGCGGGTTCGGTCGATGTCCGCCCCTCCTTCGGTCACCGCCACGAATTCCTCGTAAAATGCCAGCACGTCATTGTCGAAATCCGGTGCCGATGTGTCGACATAGGTACGCGCGGCGGCAGAGCGAAGGCCCGGCAGACCCGGAAGAAACTGTTGCAGCATGCCTTCGTGGGCGTGAACCGGCAACTGCGCCCACAACGGTATTTCCGGCGTGTACCGGAATACGAGCTCACTGGCCGCGGCATGATCCTCTAACGGGAGGCTGCCGATCAGAAGCGATCGACAACTCGCTTCGAACTGATATGACATGTGTAACCCCTGAGCTTCCATGCTCAACCGAAGTTCGATTCTTGAAAATATTCAAAAAATAATAAAGTGTTTACACACATTTTAAGGCTGTCGTTGATTGGTTTCGGATCCGTAATTACGAGAAAAGACCATTTATAGACGAAATTTGGATGGTTAACATGAAAGGCCATGAATGACAAGCTGATTTCAAAGGACCTTCGGGAACCTGGAAAAAGCAATGGTAAACACGGTAAGGGCTCATGAAAAAAATGAATTGGCAATTTTGGGCGCTGACAGCATTTCGAAAGGTCGATGGACCGGATATTCGTTTGCCGACCTTCATTTGTAATGATTGACACGTTCACGCGCCGATGCTATACATGAAACAGTTGCAAATAGAGCGAGTATCCACAATAAATTTAACGATTGCAGGATCTTACTTCAGTATTTTTCCCGACTCCACCGTCGGACGACACTACCGCTGCCACCGGAAGTACCGCCGGTTAATCCTTGACGGTATGTCACCCGCCAGGCACAGCGGTGCGCGTTTTTCGGATGATTGATACGACAAGGTGACACGTGGCCGACATCATTTCCATCGATAACAAACTGACTCAGTCAAGGGAAAAAAAGGACGCCATCGTCAGGAAGCAGAAAATCCAGGCCGTCCGGAAGGTTTTCCAGTGCACCCACTGTGCGTTTAAGTGCGAAAAATGCGGTACTCAGATTGGCCCCGCACATAGCCGTATGGAGACCGAAAGCCGCAAAACGAAGATACCGTATCGTCTGTGTGAGAGTTGTACGGAAGAGTACCACGAATACGTCGAGCGTCGCAAAGGCCGCGGCGACCCCGCCAGCTACTGGCACAATGACGCCTGGTTCGAATTATGGCGCAAATGGATCGCCTATCAGGAAGCCATCGATCATTACCTGAAATCCAAAGAATTTCTGCAACTCTTGCAGGAACTCAAGCAAAAAAGGCCCGACAAATAGCAGGAGGCATATATGTTTGGAATCGGAATGCCCGAGTTGATAATTATCCTGGTGATCATCTTGATCATTTTCGGGGCCGGCAAACTGCCGGAAATCGGTTCCGGAGTGGGCAAAGCCATCCGGAACTTCAAAGGCGCCACAAAAGAGGATGAAACGCCGAAGGAACCCGAAAAAATCGAAGAAAAAAAAGACGCGTAAAAATTGTAT
>JARFQH010000190.1 GCA_029287875.1 Desulfobacteraceae bacterium
TAAAGATTTTTGGTTAATCCTCTTGCCTCTCGCCAACACTCAAGGTCCTCGAACCGGTTGATTTTCATTTTTGCCGTTCCCCCTTTTCAGAAAGATTATTCGGTCACCCGTCCCTTCTGTGCCTATCCCCACTGACCCAACCGGCTAACCGGCTAACCGACACAACGGGCCTAACCGGCTCAACGGGCTAAACGGACTCAACGGGCCAACCGGCCCTCCGCAGCAGGCGGATCATTCTTAGCGCATTCTGCGGTGCCTGGGCCTGTACGTGGTTGTTGAACAGCAGGATTCCTCTGCCGGTGCGGCGGCTCAGTTGCCCGATCCGATCCTCGACCCACTCGCACAGCTCGTCGTCGGTGTAGCAATAGTCGAACTGCCGCGAAGTCTTGCCCGAACGCCAGCCGCTTCCATTGCGGCCGTAGAAACGGATGCAGAAGAGGTCCGGACTGGTGACGGCGTCCCGGACCGGAAAAATGGTCGGCGTGGGTGGGCCGTCGACGGTTACCAGTGCCACCTGCCGACGCTCCAGCTCGTTCAGGACCCGGTCGTTGGCCCAAGAACGGTGGCGAAATTCAACGGCCAGGGGCAGCCCCCGGAGCACATCGAGCAGGGCCGCCAAGTGGCGTCGATGAGCCGTCGTGCGGTCGAACGTCGGTGGAAGCTGGATCAGAACGGCCGCCAGTTGCCGGGTTTGAATCAGCGGCGCGAGGCCGTCCCGGTAGTCTTGTGCCAGGCCCGGCCAACGCTGAGCGTCGATTTCATGCGTCAGGGTGCGCGTCAGCCGGACGGCAAAAAGGAACGTCGGCGGGACCTGACGGCGGCGGCGTTCGAGCGTCTCGGCCCGGGGCAGCTGATAAGCCGTGGCGTTGATCTCGGTCATAGAGAAATGGCGGGCATACAACGCCAGCATCCGACCGGGCGAGGTGCCGGGCGGGTAGAACCCGGCGGCCACCCATTCGGTGTAGGAATAGCCGCTGGTGCCGACGTACAAACGACATGGTGGTGGAGGGATATGGGATAACGCCGTCGTCATGTTTCATTCTGGGTTTGGGTCCGAAACCGTTTCAGGTTGCGTGTTTCGGGTTACGGGTCGAAGGTATACCCCAACACGCAACGTGGCACCAAAAGCAACCTGCGGAGAACCATTCGATATGAACCCCGCGGGTCGCACTGTCCGGCGGTACGAGCTGAAAGATTAAAAACATGCGCTTTTGTTTCCTTGGCTTTCAGATTTGAGCCCTGAATTTATGTCCATTCAGAAATGGTAGATTTTGGTTCGGGCCAAGGCCGCAGCGTTTTTGCAACCGGAGGCGTAGTTCTCCTACGTCGAGGATTGCAAAAAGCGAGAACACCGGCCTGGGCCGATAGATGCTATTTCTGGACGGACATAAGCTATTTTATGCCTCCCGGCCCCCTGTAAACCCCAACGACCTTGCCCTGGACCAGGACATCTTCGAACCCATAGCGCAGAGGCGGGTAGGCCGGGTTTTCCGGGCGCAGTTCGATGTGATCGCGACGATGAAAAAACCGCTTAACCGTGGCTTCCTCCTGCCGGATCAGTGCCACCACGATTTCACCGTCCTGGGCGTATTGGCGCGGTTCGCAGATGACCAGGTCGCCGTCCAGGATGGCGGCCGCTTTCATCGAATCGCCTTTGACGCGCAGGGCGAACAGATGGGATCCGCGGTAGACGTCGGCATCGACCACCAGGCTGCCGTCCCATTCCGGCTGGGCATACAGCGGCAGACCGGCGGCAATCCGGCCGATGACCGGCACCTCCAGCCAGCGCATGGCGGCCGCGGTCTGTCGCGCGCGGTTGAGCAGGTGGACCGCACGGCTGTAGCGGCCGTCGCGTCGCACGAGCCCCTTGGCTTCCAAAATTTTGAGCATTTGTGAAACCGCGGCGTGACTGACGCCCAGGTCGCGGGCAGCCTGTCGCAGGCTGGGAATTTTTCCGTTCCGGCGGATCGATTCTCCCAGGTAGGCAAGAAAGCGCTGCTGCTTCGGGGTGACATCCGGTGACATGAGAGATTTTCCTTCCGAAATCTTGATGGTTGCAATTTACCACCGGAAAATGTAAATGTCAATGTAAATATTAATGTAAAGGGTGGTTGAGCCCGTTGAGCCCGTTGAGCCCGTTGAGCCCGTTGAGCCGGTTGAGCCCGTTGAGCCGGTTGAGCCGGTTGAGCCGGTTGAGCCGGTTAGCCGGTTGGGCCGGTTGATTCGGTGGAGACGGTTGATTCGGTTAATCGGGCGGTTGTAGGAATTCTAACTGATAAAACTGACCTAACCGACTTACTAATGGGTACGTAAAATACGCACCATTGGCTTTACTAAATCCAATTGAATTCAACCTTCCAAGTTCCGTATGTCGAGTGGGTTTCGTACTCTTTAGTAACTGGTAGTCGGCAGGTCCGTTAGCCCGCACTCATAAACCAGCTCAACGGGCCCAACCGGCTCAACCGTTAAACGGGCCTAACGGGCTAAACCGGCTCAACGGGCTCAACCGACTTAACGGATTTGACAATGCGGACAAATGTGGGTCGATCTTTGGCCGACGATGATGCGTTCGATCGGTCGCCGGCAGCGGGGGCAAGGTGTGCCGGTGCGGCGGAACACCTTGAGTTGATCCTGGTTGCGTCCCCTATGGCGCGCGATGGAATAGAAGTTGGCCTTGCCGGTTCCCAGGCTGGTGCCCAGGTTCTTCAAACCGCGTTTGAGGACGCGGGGAATCGTGCGGCGAAGGGTTTTGACCTCGGCATCGGAGAGGGTGTGTGAACGACGGCAGGGGTGGAGTCCGGCCTCCCAGAGGGCTTCGTCCACATAGATGTTGCCCAGACCGGCGATGACGGTTTGGTCCAGCAGCAGCGGTTTGAGCAGCCGTTTACGGGAAGTCAGAATGTCCTTCAACGTTTTGGTGCTGAAGGACGGTTCCAGCGGCTCCGTCCCCAATTGCCCGAGCACGGGCGCAAGGTCTGACACCAGAAACACGCGTCCGAACTTGCGGGTGTCGTGGAACCGCAGCTCGAGCATGTTGTCGAGCGCGAAGACGACATGTTCGTGATGAGACGGCTCGGTTCCGCGCGGCACCAGGTGCAGTCGTCCGGACATGCGCAGGTGTATCAGCAGGTGCCCTTCGGGGGTCAGGTCGATCACGATGAATTTTCCCCGTCGTCGAATGGCGCCAATCGTCTTGAAGCGGATGCGGCGCTTGAAGTCGCGCACGCCGGGGGTTGCGATACTGCGCGGCCAGGATACGCGGACCCCGGTGAAGGAGACGCCGGCCAGGCCGGCGACATTCAGATCGTTGACCAGAGTTTGGACTTCAGGCAGTTCGGGCACTTTGGTGCAGGTCCTCTCAAAAGCGGGCTTATACTTAAGTGAAACCGCCGCATTGTGGGGTCAACCGGTTATCATGTCAAGGGATTGACCCGGAAACCGGAATTTTCGCTTAAAATGAGACACCCTCTCGATTCTAACGGTTACGTCGGATTACCGGATTTAACACGAAAATAGAATGTAGTATGCAAATAAGGTAGGCGCCTCCGCCTGGAAGAGCCGTTGCGAAGTGCGTCTGAAACTCGTCGCCAACGGTTTCTAAGACCGAACCAGGCCCGTCTTTGAAAAATGGTTTCGGAGTAAACCTCTAAAGTTCGTACCATCCATGCTCTACGGTGATGGGTCCGGTCCAAGATCCCGTACAAGGCGACTCAGACAGTCAGACGCTGTTCGCAACGGCTCATCCAGGCTCCGGCGCTTCGGTCTTAGGCATCGTGGTAATCTTGAGGTTTTAAGCGTTGATTCGATAAAATCGACAATGTCCTTCACTGACTCAACCGACTTAACCGATTATTATGCACCGTGGTGGTCTCAAGGGCCATGAGCGTTCATGAGGGGCAGCGGTTTCGATCCTTGACGCTCACCCCCCTCTTTTGTATACTCCATTTCTAAAAAATACAACATGTTGTGTTTTTAGCCCATAGAACCTTCCGATGGTTTTTGGAAAGGATGAGGTGAACCGCTATGGATCTTTTGCTCCAGTCAGTGATCGGCCTGCTGCGTATCTGGCGGATCGAACTCCTTCTAATCGTAATTGTACTGGTGCTGGTGGTGATCATGCTGTTGGCGATCCGGATGTCGGGGCGCCTGCCTGCCGGTGGCTTTTCGGTGCTGAGGGAGCGCCTGGCCGGTTCCGATCAACGCCTGCATCACCTGGAAGAGGCCGTTAGAGACGAGGCCGACCGCAGCCGGCAGGAGGCTGCCGGCAACGCCAGGCTGATTCGTGAAGAACTGCGCGGTGCAGTAAGGGATTCCGGCGATTCGCTGTTCATGCGCATGGCGGAAAACGCCGGCATGCAAAAGGACCAGCTCGATTCGTTTTCAAAGCAACTGGTGGACATGACCCGGCTGCACGAAGAAAAGTTCGAGGCCCTGCGCCACTCCGTTGAGAGCCGCCTGCGCGATCTGCAGCAGGACAATAGTCTTAAGCTGGAACAGATGCGGGCCACGGTGGACGAAAAATTGCACGACACCCTGGAAAAACGCCTGGGGGAATCCTTCCAGCAGGTCGGCGAACGTCTGGAACAGGTGTACAAAGGATTGGGCGAGATGCGCAACCTGGCCGTTGGGGTCGGCGACTTGAAAAAGGTGCTCACGAACGTCAAGACCCGCGGCACCTGGGGTGAAATCAGACTCGGTGCCATCCTCGAGCAGATCCTGACACCGGACCAGTACGGTGTCAATGTGGTCACCCGCAAGAATGGCGCCGAGCGGGTCGAATATGCGGTGCGCCTGCCGGGACCGGGGGACGACCGGTCCGAAGTGGTGTGGCTGCCGATCGATGCGAAGTTTCCTCAGGAGGATTACCAGCGGCTGGTGGATGCCCAGGAGGCCGCCGAAAAGGAGCAGGCTGAAAAATCGATCCACAGCCTGGAGGTGCGCATCAAAGCCGAGGCCAAATTCATCCGCGAAAAATACATCGACCCACCACACACGACCGATTTCGGTATCCTGTTTCTGCCGGTCGAAGGGTTGTATGCCGAGGTGCTTCGAAGACCCGGGCTCTGTGATTTTCTGCAGCGTGAATACCGCGTGGTGGTTGCCGGTCCGACGACGCTGGCGGCGCTGCTCAACAGCTTGCAGATGGGGTTCAGAACCCTTGCGGTCGAAAAACGCTCCAGCGAAGTGTGGCAGCTTCTGGGGATGGTCAAGACCGAGTTCGGCAAGTTCGGCGACGTGCTGGCGCGGACCAAGAAAAAACTCCAGGAGGCCAGCAACACCATCGACAGCGCTCAGGTTCGAACGCGGGTTATTTCACGCAAGCTGGAAAAAGTCCAGGAGATTCCACTGGACAGACCCTCGGAGGGTCCCGGAGATCAAGGGTTGCCGGTTGACACATCGAGCCACTGCAGCCTCGTTGAGAATGAGAGTCCTATGGATTACACCGGGTAAAATAACAAATAGCAAAATATAAGCACCAAAATACAAATAAATTCCAAATTAAAATGTCCAAATCTCAAATAAGATCAAAAATCAATCGATTGGAATTTCGAATTTCAGTCATTGTGATTTGTTTGTTATTTGTTATTTGCGATTTGGAATTTATTCACCGAAACTTAACAGTTTTCTCTCCGTTCAAACTGGAGGCGGCGCCCAGAGGCGCCGTTGAACCGGGAACCTTATGTGCAATCAATTGTGTCGCTCAAGGTGGTCGAGACACTTCAAAAATGACACAACACTAGAGCCATTAAGCTGATCCGCTCCATATTAACGGTTTCGCTCTATTGGTCGGCCTGCCCGTTTTCGGGCAGGCGGATGACCAGCACCGGTTTCTTGCACCGCCTTAGGACCCGGCGTGATGTGCTGCCGATTACCACTTGTTCCAGCATCCCCTGCCCGTGAGATCCCATGACGATCATATCGGCGTCGATTTTCTCTGCGGTCGCGATAATGCGGCCCACCGGATGCCCGGTTTCCACGATGATCTGATTCACGGTGAAGGGGCACTGCGGCGTATCACGGCAGAATATCGCCGTGAAATCTTCCAGTCGTTTTCGAATGGAAGCGACGACCTCCTGCTGCTTTTCACTTCTGAGGGACGACAAGCGTTTTTCACCGACGATATCGCCGATCAAGAGCATAGTGGTCGGTGACAGTTCCTCCAGGACGTGCAAGATCGTGATCTGCGCGTTGTACCGGTTGGCCAGACTCGCAGCATATCCGAACGCGAAACGGGCGTTTTCCGACAGATCTGTTGCGTAGAGGATTTTATTGATTTCCGGAATCATGAACACACCGTCGTTTTAAACAGCCGGCCGGCTGGCCGGCTGTTTAGGGAGCAAGTCAAGACAGTGTCCTGGCAAAGACTCAGGCCAGAGCTGCCGTATGACCGCGCGATGAAATTCTATGCCGGCTCTTGGGGTGAAATGATGTCATAGTAGGCCTTTTCCGAAACAGTACCCCAGGCGCCAGCCACTTTCTGGAAGGCTTTAAAGGAGTCATTGACTTTGGTTGCCAGGGGTGTTTTTTTGGCTTCTTCCTCCACGACCTCCAGTGACATTTTACGCAGGGTGTTGAGGACCTCTTCCGGAAACTGGATCAACTCCACGTTGTGTTTGGTGATCAGTTCCTGCAAGGCGGCACCGTTGCGGGCTTCGAACTGGGAGAGGACCCAGAGTTCGTTTTCCATGCAGATCGCATCGAGCATGTGTTGAAGGTCTTTCGGAAGCGACTCATAGGCCTTCTTGTTGAAGAAGTATTCCAAATAAGTTCCCGGTTCGTGCCAGCCGGGATAATAATAGTATTTGGCGGCCTGATAAAAACCCATCCGCAGGTCATGCAGCGGTCCGACCCACTCGGTGGCGTCGATCACGCCGCGCTCCAGGTTGGTGAAGATCTCTCCGCCGGCCGTCAGGACCACCGTTCCGCCGGCTTTCGCCACAACTTTCCCCCCCAGGCCCGGAATGCGCATCTTCAATCCCTTGTAATCGTCGATGGTGTTGATCTTCTTATTGAACCAACCGCCCATCTGTACCCCGGTTGACCCGCCTGGCCGCGGCACCAGGTTGAACGGAGCGTAGCACTCCTCCCAGAGTTTCAGACCGTCGCCGCCGTGAAACCAGGCCGCCATTCCCTGGGCGTTCATGCCGAAGGGAACCGCCGAAAACCACTGAGTTGCCGGTTCCTTGCCGGCCCAGTAGTAGCTGGCGCCGCTGCCGACCTCCACCGTGCCATCGGAAACGGCCTGGAAGCTTTCCAAGGGCGGAACGAGTTCGCCGGCGGCAAACACCTGAATTTTAAGACGGCCGTCACTGACCTCTTCCATCCGTTTGGCCAGACGCTCGCAGCCATCCTGCAGCACCGGCAGTTTGGGCGGCCAGGTGGTCACCATTTTCCATTCATATTTCTTTTCGGTGATGACCGCCGGGGCAGCTGCTTCCTTCTTTTCTTCTTCTTTTTTGCCACAACCTAAGATGCCGGCAGTGGCCGCCAAGGCAGCCGCAGCACCGATACTGGCTTTTCTCAGAAAATCACGTCGCTTCATCTGTATCCTCCTTCTGTCAATGGGTGAGATTGCACGACGGAATCCGCACGAGGTGTCCTCCGCCGGCTTTACTGAACAAGTTCAATCCAAAGGTTTCCAACTTGGTGAAAAATAAAATCTGGATCAAAAACAAGATTCGGTTAACGATACAAACCCTTGCCTTCGTGAGCATCTTTATCGCCCGGCAACAGCAAGGTCAAGATCCAAAAATGACATGTGGCAGCCAGGTGGCCAGCTTTGGGAAAAAGACGATGATCAGCAGGCCGATGAGCTGGAATAGGACAAACGGGATGATCCCGCGGTATATGTGACCGGTGGTGATTTCAGGCGGCGTCACCGCTTTCAGGTAGAACAGCGAAAAGCCGAACGGCGGCGTCAAAAACGAGGTTTGCAGGTTGACCGCGATCAAAACGCAGAACCAGAGCGGATCGTAGCCGAAGTCGATCATGATCGGCGCCAGCACCGGAACGTGAATGAACGTGATTTCGATGAAGTCGAGGAAGAAACCGATGCAAAAAATCAGTCCCATGACGATTGCCAGAACCACATTGTGAGAATACTTGGCGGCCAGGCCTCCCAGAAATTCGCGCACGAGGCCGTCGCCCCCCAGGCCGCGAAAAACCAGTCCGAAGGCCGCCGCGCCGCAGAGGATGATAAAGACCATGCAGGTCAACCTGACGGTGGTCTGCATGACCTGGCGCAAGATGGTCAGGTTGAACTTTCGGTTGGTGATCGTCAGCGCGGTGGCACCGACGGCCCCAACGGCGGCTGCCTCTGTCGGCGAGGCGATGCCTGCGAAAATCGATCCTAGGACGAAGAGCATCAGCGCCAGGGGCGGCACCAGCGCCTTCATGACCCTCAGGGTCATTTGTTTTGGAGAAATGGCGGCCAGCTCCGCCCTCGGGATGGCCGGGGCATACTCTGGCTTGAGGATCGCGATGAGCAGAATGTAGAGGACGAACAAACCAACCAAGACCATACCCGGCAAGACGGCACCCATGAAAAGGTCACCGACGGGAACCCCGACGATGTCGCCGATGAGCACCAGAACGATACTCGGCGGTATAATCTGACCCAGGGTTCCGGAAGCCGACACCGTGCCGGTGGCCAGCTCTTTCTGATAGCCGCGCCGCAGCATGGTGGGCACCGCCAGCAGGCCCATGGTGACTACCGTGGCGCCGACTATTCCAGTCGATGCGCCGAGCAGGGCGCCGACCACGACGACGGATATGGCCAGCCCGCCACGCAGACGGCCGAACAAAAGACCCATGGTGTCGAGCAGGTCCTCAGCCAGGCCGGAGCGCTCCAGCATGACGCCCATGAAAACGAACAGGGGAACGGCGATCAGGGTGATATTGGTCATCACGCCCCAGATCCGCAGGGGCAGCAGGCTGAAGAACGACCAGCCGAAGCCGATCAGGCCGAACACCAGGGCGGTCCCCATCAGGGTGAAGGTGACCGGGAAGCCGGCCATCAGCACAATCGTCAGCGCCAGGAACATCCAGGCCGGGAGGTATTCCATCAGGCGCCCTCCTCCTTAACCGATTCGATCCCGAGGAGTTGAAGCAGGCTGTGAATGCCGAGCGACAATCCCTGAAGGCAGAGAAGGCTGAATCCGAACGGGATCAGACCTTTGACGACATAGCGGTACGGTATGCCGCCGGGATCCGGGGACCCTTCCATCATGGCGTAGGAATTCTCCGCAAAATTCCAGGACGTCAGGATGATCATGATGCAGCCGGGAAACAGAAAAAACAGAACGCCGATCAGGTTGATCCAGGCGCGGCCTTTTGCTGTCAGGCGCTGATAGATGATGTCGACCCGCACGTGACCGTCCTGCAGAAGCGTGTAGCCGGCACCGATCAGAAAGATAAAGGCGAACAGGTGCCACTCGAGCTCCTGGGTGAAAACGAAACTGATATTGAAAAGGTAGCGCATCACGACATCGGTGAAAACCACCAGAACCAAACCGAGGCTCACCCAAGCGACCCCACGTCCGATCCACTCGTTAGTTGTGTCGATGATACGGGCCAGCGTCATGAGTATTTTCATTTCGAGGCACACCCTTGGAGTGAATTGAATTCATTTTAAAATTAAAAATTGTTCATTAAGCATCGGACTATAGGTAAAAGAGAGGCCGGAGTCAAGATTAAATCCTTTATATCCATCGACATATTCACAGACAAACGTGCCGCCGAATCGATACGGTATAGCCGACGATGTGAAGATTTACTTATTGGAACCGTTGAACTCATGTTTTCCTTGATTCGCGGTGGCGGATACATTAGGAGTTGACAATTGGGATAAATCTCATAATAAAGTCGAATGAAAGGAGCGGCCGACCGCCAGGGAGCGATTGGATTTTATGGAGAGAAAACTCGGTTATTGGGCAGACAATTTCATCCAGCGCCAACGAACGGCCCGGGAAGCCATGGGATTGATTCGTCCAGGCCAGCGGGTGTTTATCGGCGCTTCTTCGGGTGAACCGCAGCATCTGGTTCGGGCACTGTCGGAAGATCTGGAACGTCTGACGGATCTCGAGATTGTGCGTTTGATGGCTTATGAGAGCACACCGTTGTCCCTGATTGCCAACAAGTCGCGGGATGAGGCATTGAACATCCGCTTCTTTTATGCCGGTTCGGCCAAGCCGCGCGGCCTGGCCAGAAACAAGCGGTTCATCACCCCTCTCCATCTTTCCGCCGTGCCGCGACTGTTCAAGAGTCGCCGGCTGCCAGTTCACGTCGCTTTGATACAGGTTTCACCACCGGACGATTTCGGGTGGATGAGTCTGGGCGTGTCGGTCGACATCACTCTGGCGGCTGCCCAATCGGCCGACATCGTCATTGCGCAGGTCAATTCCCATATGCCGCGGACCCTGGGACGCAGTTTCGTACATGTCAACGATGTCGACGTCATCGTGGAACACGACGAAGAGCTTCTCACCATCGGGGCAACAGCGGACTCGCAGCAGGCCAACATCATCGCCAAGCACATCGCGCGTCTGGTGGACGACGGCTCCACCATCCAAATCGGGCTCGGCACCACCCCCCAAGCGGTGATGCTGGCCCTCTCGGGAAAAAACGATCTGGGCATTCACACCCAGTTTCTCACCGATGAGGTCATGCATCTGGTGGCCCGAGGGGTGATCACAAACCGCAGGAAAGGAGTGAACGAGGGCAAGATCATCGCCAGCACGGCCATCGGCAGCAAAAGCCTTTACGAATTCATGCACGACAATCCGGGCATCGAACTCTATCCTTCGGATTACGTCAACAACCCGGCCGTCATTGCGCAGCATAATAAAATGGTGTCGATGAACGTGGCGATGACCATCGACCTGAGCGGACAGGTGGCGGCCGACGCCTTGCCGTCCAACCTGTTTTCCGGCTTGACCGGCATGCTCGACTTCGTCAGGGGTGCCGCCCAGGCCGAAAACGGCAAGTCGATCCTGATGCTCCCCTCCACCAACCGAAACGGCAAGAGGAGTCGCATCGTAACGGTGCTGGCCGATACGGCCGTGGTGATTCCCCGCAGCGACGTCTCGTACGTCGTGACCGAGTACGGTGCGGTCAACCTGTTCGGGAAAAGCCTTCAGGAGCGTGCTGTTGCGCTGATCAGCATCGCTCACCCGGATTTTCGCGACCAGCTGTTCCACGAGGCCAAGAATGCGGGACTGCTCAGTCGGGATCGGTCCCTGGCGGAATCCCTTCAGGGGATTTATCCGGTGCAGCTGGAGGAAACGGTCGAGATAAACGGCCAGGAGTTGGTTATCCGGCCGGCCACACCGGTTGACACCCGCCGGATCCAGGAGCATTTCTATGCCCTCGATGGAAAGGATGTGGTGTCGCGCTTTTTTTACGAAAAAACACGGTTTAATCTCGAAGAAATCGAAGGCGTCTCCCAGATCGATTACGTCAACGATCTGACTCTTCTGGCACTCGTGGGGGATCCCGGGTTCCGCCGTGTGGTCGGGATTGGCGAATTTTTGTTCGACCCGGCCAAGAACCTGGCCGAAGTGGCCTTTTCGATCAGCAAGGAATTTCAGGGCAAAGGAATCGGAAAAATCCTGATCCGCAAACTCGGTGCGGCGGCAAGAGATAACGGCATTGCCGGGTTTATAGCCTACACCTCTCATAAAAACGAAAGCATGATCAAGCTGTTCAACAGCCTGCCGTTCACGATAAAAACATTCTTCGACGGTGAGATGCTGATGCTCAGCTGCCGGTTCGACGAGCCGCGCGGCATAGGGTAGATAACGGGGTACCTTCCGTCAGCCACGGGTCGCAACTACACATCCAGGTTCCGGCTAAGGGCCATGACTGTTTAGGAATAAATGCATTGACGGTCCAAAGGTTGATAGGCTTTCAGCAGAGATAAAGGAGGGCGCCTCCGCCCGGATAAACTGTTGCAACCGGCGGCTGAAACTCGCCGCCAACAGGTTCTAAGACTGGACCAGGCCCTTTTTGAAATGATGAGTCCGGATTCAGATTGAAGGTTGTGCTTTTAATACGGCATCGACATCGGGTCCGGTACAAGAACCTGTAGGCGACTCAGACAGTCAGTCACCGTTCGCAACCGCCCATCCGGGCTCTGGCGCATCATTTTATGGCATTTTGGCGGCCTTGACGTAAAAACAATGTAATCCGTTAACTGACATAACTGAGCTAACCGACTCAACTGACACAACCGCTTTAACGACAAATAGAATTTACATGCACCGTGGCGGCTCAAAAGGCCATGAGAGTTTAAAACCTAAAACTTAAAACTTAACACCGAAAATCTAATACCTAAAACCGATCTAAGGAGCTCCAAGTCATCCTATGCCGAAAGTGACCTTTCTACCCCATAAAAAAGAAATTCAAGTTGATGAAGGCGAAATTCTGATCCGGGCCGCTTTGGAAGCCGGGGTGCACGTGAACGCCTCCTGCGGCGGAGAAGGACTCTGCGGCAAATGCCGTGTCATGATCGAAGAGGGTCGCGTCGCGGATGGCACCAGCGAGAAGCTCAGCCGACAGGACGTGGAGAACGGCTATCGCCTGGCCTGCCGCAGCCGTGTTATCGAAGACCTCGTGGTGCGCATTCCGATCGAGTCCGAGGTGGATGCGGCTGTGCTGAACATGCAGGCCACACCGCGGCGCACGGCGCGCATCCAGGAAATGAACCTGGAGGAGCTGAAGGACAAGGGCCTGTTCATGCCGCCCGTGGAAAAGAAATACCTGGAACTGCCTCCTCCCACCGCCCAGGACAACCTGGCCGATGCGACCCGGTTGGTGAGTTTCTTGAAATTGAAGCACAACGAACACCGGCTGGTGGTCGAGCTGCCGGTCATCAGGAAACTGCCCGATGCTTTACGGCAGGACGATTTCCGGATGACGGCCACCCTGGCCAGGCCGGTTCACGAAGGCCGCAAAACCCGCATTATCGACGTGCAACCCGGTGACACAGCCAACCGTAACTACGCCATCGCCGTGGACATCGGGACCACCACCATTTACGCCCAGCTGATCGATCTGATCAGCGGTGACGTGCTGGCCCAGTTCGGGGAATTCAACGCTCAGATCAGCTACGGTGAAGACGTGATCAGTCGGATCGTCTACGCTGAAAAGCCCGGTGGCCTGGAACGGCTGCACGCGGTGGTGCTTCAGACCATCAACACCGTGATTCGAAAAATTATCCGGCGGGCCGGAATCGAGACCGGAGAGGTCTCCGCCATAACCCTGGCCGGCAACACCACCATGACCCAACTCTTTTTGAAGGTGAATCCCCGCTACATTCGGCGATCGCCTTACGTGCCGGCATCCACGTTTTACCCGCCGATCGACGCCGTGGGCTTAGGCTTGGAGTTGGCCGACCACGTTTCCGCGCTGGTGTTTCCCTCCGTTTCCAGCTACGTGGGGGGCGACATCGTTGCCGGTGTCATGGGATCGGGTGTGTACCGCACCGAGGAGCTGACCCTTTTTATCGACATCGGAACCAATGCCGAAATCGTCATCGGCAACAAGGACTGGTTGGCCTGTGCGGCGGCTTCGGCCGGGCCGGCCTTCGAAGGCGGCGGCATCGCCTTCGGCATGCGGGCGGCCGAGGGCGCCATCGAAGATTTCTCGGTCGATCCGTTGACCCAGGAACCGATGATCATCACCATCGGCAACGTGCGACCCAAGGGCATCTGCGGTTCGGGTCTCATCATCTTTGTGGCGACGATGTTCGAAATGGGCCTCATCGATAACCAGGGCAAATTCAACCGGAAGCTCGACACACCGCGCATCCGTGAAACCGACGGCATCTGGGAATACGTTCTGGCCTGGGAAGACGCGACCCAGATCGACCGGGACATCGTCATCACCGAAATCGACATCGAGAACCTCATCCGGGCCAAGGGAGCGATTTACAGTGCCTGCATGACGCTGCTGGCCGAGGTGGGCATGGGCATTGCGGACATCGAGCGCATCGTCCTGGCCGGTGGCTTCGGCAGCTACGTCGATCTGGCCAAGGCGATGACCATCGGTCTGCTGCCGGAGATCGATCCGGATCGGGTGACGTTTGTGGGAAACGGTTCGTTGATGGGTGCCAAGATGAGTGCCCTGACCAACCGGATTCGCCGCGACGTGGTGGAGGCCACCCGCAAGATGACCAATTTCGAGCTGTCGGAGACGCCGTCTTTCATGGACAATTACGTGGCGGCACTGTTTCTGCCCCACACCGATCTCAACCAGTTCCCGAAGCTCAAGGCCCGTCTGGATCAGCGCAGGGCTGTGTTGAATTCCTAATGCGGACGCTTCCCTGACTTCGCTTGATTTTTAGACTCATCTATTGACAAAGATGGTTTACCAATATAAGGAAACGTTTTTGGCAATATCCAAATGAATGCGATGGACAATTTGAACCATTTACGGCTTGACTTTCCCTCATCTGTTGCAACGACACCACCAGAGCCCTTCGGGCTGTTACATCATATTATAAAAACAATAAAAACCTGCTGTAATTCTTCTACGCTTTAGAAGTGAATAGACCGGAAAATTCAAAAGACGAAAGGGGGGGTAAAACTTCGATTCTCCGGGCGATTCTCATTTTGCCCGGTTGGTGTGCGCAAGTTCGCGTGGAGCATAAC
>JARFQH010000203.1 GCA_029287875.1 Desulfobacteraceae bacterium
GACCACGGAAGCCGGTCGTTCGACCACTTCGCCGGCGGCGATTTTGTTGGAGATGATTTCGGGAAGAATGCGAATTTTGGACACTAAACACTCTCCTCTTTCACAAACCGTTCCAGAAACTCCGTTTCGAGCGGGGACAAATCGAATTTATTGCCGGCCTCTTCGATCAACTTGCCCAATGATTGATCGGGATTGTATTTACGTTCCTCGATAACCCACTTGGTGGCCCTTCTGATGTTTTCGCTGTCCGGTTGTACGGTCGTCATGTGCGGCTCCTTTTTATTAATTGTGGTGTTGGTCCGTACGCGGGCGCTGGGCAAATCACGCGCGGCCCGAATGTTGATCGGAGGTTAAAAAGCAAGCTCTACATCCTGATCAAGGCGTTCGAAAAACAAATTGCCGGCTGTCCAGTAAGTGCGGGCACTCATAACAAAGGCTTCCTAATGTGGTGTTCCGTGCTCTGCTCGAAGCCATGTGCCACCTGAAGCAGACGCTCCTCCTCGAAGTGTCTGCCCAGTAACTGAAGACCGATGGGCAAACCGTCAGTGGAAAAACCGCAGGGCAGAGAAATTCCGGGAATTCCGGCCAGGTTGGCGGAGAGGGTAAAGATGTCCGACAGGTACATGGTCAACGGGTCATCTGCTTTTTCACCTATTTTAAATGCGGGCGTAGGCGTCACGGGCGTCAGGATGACATCGCAGCGTTCGAAAGCTTTCTTGAAATCGTCTGTAATGAGCGTTCGAACCTGGGATGCTTTACCGTAGTAGGCCTCGTAGTAACCGGCGGAGAGACAATATGTACCGATGATGATGCGCCGTTGAACTTCGGCCCCGAAGCCTTTGGAGCGCGTACTGCGATACATATCGATCAAATTTGACGGCGCTCTGTCCCGAAACCCATACTTGACACCGTCGAACCGTGCCAGGTTTGAACTGGCTTCCGAGGGGGCAATCACATAATAGACAGCGACGACGTAGGGCGTATGGGGCAATGAAACCGCCACCCGTTCGGCACCCAGTCCCTCGATGACCCGGGTCGCCTCTTCGACCGCCGCGGCCACATCCGGGTCGAGCCCCTCGATGCCATAGTATTCCCGGGGAATGCCCACCTTCAATCCTTTTATACCGCCCCCCAAGACGGCGGTGTAATCCGGAACCTCCGCCGGCACCGAAGTGGAATCGGCCGGGTCGTAACCGGCGATGGCGTTCATTACCAGGGCGCAGTCGGCGACACTTCCGGCCAGCGGCCCGATCTGGTCGAGAGAAGACGCAAAGGCCACCAGGCCGTAGCGTGACACGCGCCCGTAGGTAGGTTTCAAACCCACCACCCCGCAGTGAGCTGCCGGCTGTCGGATAGACCCACCGGTGTCCGATCCGAGAGCAGCAAGACACATATCCGCTGCCACGGCTGCCGCCGAGCCGCCGCTTGATCCGCCCGGGATGCGCGTCGGGTCCCAGGGATTGCGGGTCAACTTAAACCCCGAATTCTCAGTGGAAGAGCCCATGGCAAACTCGTCCATGTTGAGTTTTCCGACAAACACGGCCCCGGCCGCTTTTAGCTTTCGGATCACGAAAGCATCGTAAGGCGGCTCGAAATTCTCGAGAATCCGGGAGGCGCAGGTGGTCCGCAGCCCCTTGGTGCAAATCAAATCCTTTATACCGAGCGGAATGCCGGTAAGCGGTCCGCAGTGACCCTTCCTGATGGCGTCGTCGGCTCTGCGGGCCTGCTCGATGGCCTGTTCGGCAGAAATCGTCAAAAAGGCCCCCACCTTGTTTTCAACCGCATCGATTCTCTCCAAGACGGCCCGGGTGATTTCCTCTGAAGTAACTTCCTTCTTCTGCAGCAGATCATGGGCCTGGTGAATCATTAATTCGTAGAGATTCATCACTTCATCCTTAATTGGTACTGCACGCTTCTCATTCTAATTTTTGACCCGATAATTTCATAAAATCTTTTGGCGGAAATGTCCGTGATAAAAGAGATCCCGAGAAACCGATTATATTTTCTCTATCGCTCGAAAAAGCCGCATCGCCGATATGCGCAACCCGAAACCGAAACTCGTAACCCGTAACCCGTAACTGGTAACCCGAAACCCGCTACTCACCCGACCACCTTCGGCACGATAAAACTGCCGTTCTCTTTTTCGGGGGCATTGGTCAAGACCGCATCAGGGTCGAGGTGACTGCTTTGCTCATCTTCCCGGAAGGCGTTGGTCCGTGAGATAGCATGGGATGTGGGCCGAACACCCTCGGTGTCCACACCTTTGAGCTGATCCACATAATCGAGGACCGTTCCGATTTGATCGACAAATTTTTCAATGGCGACGGCATCGAGTTCCAGCCGGGCGAGTTGGGCCACGTACAAAATTTCTTCCTTGGTGATTTTCACACACACCTCTCAGCGCTAAACGTTGATCACTTCTTCCGCAGGAAAAGGCGATTTCCGGACAAAAACCAGTTCGTTTCAATGCACAGAACGCTGACACCTGAACAGTTTCCGATCCAGAAATGTGAATTTTTTTCGCTGGGCAAGGCCGCACAAAGGTTTTTGGCGAGGCGTACTTTATGTACGCCGCAGCCGGAAACCTGCGGAGAACGCCGCCCAGCGGAAAAAAGGGCCATTTCTGGGCGGAAACTAATTCGTGTCCACCAGTATCGGGCGATACCCCTCTTTTTTCAGTTTTCCGACGATATCAGCGGCCGCATCCCGGCTGCTGTATCGACCGACTCGGATGCGAAACCAGATCCCTTTCCCGGGGACCATGGCAATGGTTTTATAGGCCGGATAGCCCCGACCCTTCAGTTTCTTCACCATTGCGTCTGCCTCGGCAAGGTCCTTTAACGAGGCCGCCTGGATCGTTACACTCCGTGTATTACCCAACGATCGGTGGGCGGCCGCATACGCCGATCTTGGATTTCCCCCCTCCGACTGCCCGGCCGATTTGGTTACGGATTTTTTTGCGGCAGTCGTTGCGGTCGGCTCTTTTTGTTCGAGCGGCGGAGAGTCCTCCTCGCGGGATGAGTTGTCAGACGGCGGATTTTCCTTCGGCTGCCTTGACACGTTGCGCGGCGGCGGATCAGGGGCAATCGGTCCGCTTTTTTTCAATTCCTCGTAAAACTCGAGTTCGGTTTTAGTTTTCGTTTCGGCAGTTTCCAACTCAACCGGCTCAAGCTGCTTCTTCACATCGGCGGCGATGAGATCCTCGAGTTCTCTGGTAAGCTTTTGAATATCGAACTTCACCGGAGCCGTTCCGCGGCCCACTAATATGCCGAGGCCGAACATCCACGCTGCAATCAGGACAATCGCAACATACCGCCCCCAAGCAATCCGACGGATTCTGTTCCGGGGAGAGGATTTTCCCGCGGCTTTTTGTTTGCCGTTACTTACCACTGTGCTAACGATTGCCCAACCACGATTTCATTAAAAGCAGGAAAGCGCTACATTTTGTCGGGTGCGTCGACCCCCAGCAGCGCCAGACCGTTTCGGATTACTTTGCGGATCGATTCCACGAGGACCAACCGCCCGCGGCTCAGTACCGGGTCTTCCGATAACACCCGGTGTTTGTTGTAATAGGCATGAAAAGCCGCCGCCAGATTCATGAGGAAAAACGTGATGCGGTGCGGTTCCAGTTTTTCCGCACTGGCGGCAACTGTCTCGGGATATTGGGCGAGGGTTTTGATCAACTGGATTTCTTCTATCTCCAGGAGGCGCGCGATGGCGGTCTCATCCCACTGGACGTTAGCCATGCCGTTTTCAACTGCCTTGCGAATTATACTTGAAATTCGGGCGTGCACGTACTGGACATAATAGACCGGGTTTTCGTTCGTCTGCTGTTTGGCCACTTCCAGGTCAAAATCAAGGGGGCTCTCATAATGGCGGGTCAGAAAAATAAAGCGGGCCGCGTCTTTGCCGACCTCGTCGATGACATCGCGCAGCGTGACGAATTCACCGGCTCGGGTCGACATGGCCACCGGCTGCCCGCCCCGCAGCAGGTTGACCAACTGGACCAGGATGACCTGGAACTGATTCCGCTTGTGACCGCAGGCTTCGATAGCTGCCTGCATGCGGGGGATGTAGCCGTGGTGATCCGCACCCCAGACATCGATGACGCGTTGGAATCCGCGCCGGTATTTGTCATTGTGGTAGGCGATATCAGATGCAAAGTAGGTGGTTTGGCCATTTTGGCGAACGACCACCCGGTCCTTCTCGTCCCCTAAATCGCTGGTCTTGAACCACAAGGCCCCGTCTTTTTCATAAATGATGTCGCGCTCCCTGGATTCGGTCAGGATGCGGTCCACTTCTCCGGAATCATACAGACTCTGCTCGCTGAACCACTTATCGAATGACACGCCGAACAGGGCGAGGTCTTCGCGGATACCCTCCATTATATCGCCGGCGGCCGTCCGCGCGCAATACATGACGGCCTCGCCTTCTTCTCGATGGAGCAGACCGTCGCTTTGTTGATCTTTGATCCGCCCGGCAATCTCGCGAATATAATCGCCCTGATAACAGTCTTCGGGAAAAGGGGCACTCTTTCCAAATAGCTCGCGGTATCTGAGAAATACCGATCGTCCGAGGGTTTGAATCTGCCGGCCCGAGTCGTTGATGTAGTATTCCCTCTGCACTTCGTAGCCGCAGAACGCCAGAATATTGGCCACACTGTCACCGACGGCGGCACCGCGGCCGTGTCCGACATGCAGCGGACCGGTCGGATTGGAGCTGACGAACTCCACCTGAACTCTTTGGCCCCCGCCCAATTCCGAGGCACCGAAGCGCCGGTCGGTTTTTTGGATTTCCAGCAGGACCGGGTGCCAGGCCGCAGGGGTGACGTAAAAATTGATAAAGCCCGGCCCGGCAATTTCGATTTTTTCAAGCAACCGGCCGGAATCGTTCAGCTGATCGACAATCGCCTGGGCAACCTTGCGGGGTGCCATCTTTTGCAGGGAAGCGATGACCATGGCGAAGTTGGTCGAAAAATCGCCATGGGCCTCGACCTTGGGTTTTTCCACATTCACCTCGGGAAAATCGACCGAGGACAGCAACCCTTTCGCCTGGGCTTGCGAGGCGGCTTCGATGATCAATTTCTTAATTCGATTTTTCATATAATATGGAGACGCTAGACGGCGATTTTGCAAAATGATTATAAAACTTTATTAAATATTGAATTTTGAGGGTCAAGTCAAGAAAGTTCCACCCCTTTTAGCCGTCGTGGCCGAACTGGAATATCGCTGAGGGAAAACTCTGTTTTTTTATTGACTGGTCAACCGTATCAATATAAAAAACGCTCAACGGTCGGTAGAAGCCGGCAGGAACGCTGTACTAAAAAATTTAACCTCAAATTTGAAGCCGCGATGGTAGTGTGCACCACGAAGGTGCCGAATACCCGTGGTTTTTTTGTTTTTAGAGGGGGAAAACATGAAAAAAATCTTTATTTTCGCATCGGCATGGATTCCTGTGATTTTGTGGGTAACGACTGCATCGGCCCACTTCGGCATGGTGATTCCTTCGGATTCGATGGTCATGCAGGAGGACAACCGCAGCGTTACCCTGCATCTTTCGTTTTCCCATCCCTTTGAGATGGTTGGCATGGAGTTGGTCAAACCCAAGGCCTTCGGTGTTGTCGCCAACGGCAAGAAAGAAGATCTCGGCAACGACTTAAAACCCATAAAGGTCATGGATCATTCCGCCTGGCAGGCGGATTACGCGATCAAGCGTCCCGGTGTCTACATGTTTTACATGGAACCGCAGCCCTACTGGGAGCCGGCCGAGGATCTCTTCATCATCCACTACACCAAAACGGTGGTCACGGCCTTTGGAGACGATGAAGGCTGGGATGGAGAAGTCGGCCTGAAAACCGAAATCGTGCCCTTGTCGAAACCTTACGGCCTGTATGCCGGCAACGTCTTCCAGGGCATCGTCAAGCTTGACGGTAAGCCGGTGCCATATGCCGCGGTCGAAATCGA
Source organism: Desulfobacteraceae bacterium (assembly GCA_029287875.1). Classification (GTDB taxonomy): domain Bacteria; phylum Desulfobacterota; class Desulfobacteria; order Desulfobacterales; family SG8-13; genus JARFQH01. The sequence goes on from JARFQH010000203.1 coordinate 5,964, forward strand.
ATACTACAACAAGGAAAAAAAAGCCGCGGCCCCCACCGATTACATGGTCACCCAGACCATCAAGGCCGACCGGAACGGGGTGTTCACCTATGCAGCGCCCAAGGCCGGTTGGTGGGGTTTTTCAGCCCTGAACGAAGCCGACTTCACAATCAAGAAAGACGGCCAGGACAAGGGAGTCGAGATCGGCGCCGTGCTTTGGGTGCATTTTGAATCGTGGCAACAGAAATAAAAACGCCGTAAGCGTTCACAGGGCACCGCATCTGCTTTGTTGTCGGGCACTTGAAGTACAAAAGTACGTCTGCGCACCCAACGCCTTGCATCTGCGGCACCCTGTAAACGCTTACAATTTGGTGGTTTGAAGCGCATCGGACTTTGCAACCCTGTGAAAAGTTGCAAATCGCCGTTACGTTTGTGAAAATGGATGCTGCCTCTCAACTGAAAATGGATAACCCATATCGCAATTATTCATGATTCGAGGAGATGGCTTGATGATGCGAAAACAACTGGTGATCGTGTTGACGTGTTTGATGATGGCGGTGCTGGATGCTCGGGCGGAGGATGCAGCTACCCGGCAGGAGATCGATCAACTCAAGCAGCGGATCGAGGAACTGGAAAAGAAGCAGGAAGAAGATGAAGAAGAGTTCGGCAAGCTGTCCGATCTGGCCAAGTACGTGTCCATCGGCGGGGTCCTGTCCGGTGCTTACCAGTATGAATGGGTCAGCGGCCCCTCTGACCCTGATGATTTAGGCCGCGGAGCGGTTGCGATTCAACCGGAAGTCGGCATCACCCCCACCGAGAACGACGAGATTTTCTTCCTGTTCGGTTTTGCCGCCGGCAACGGTCTGCCCGGTGTCACCCCTTTCATCCTGGCGCCTTGGGCGGCCGGCCTGGAAGACGATGTCAAGGACATCAACGGCCGCAACCGGGACTACCTGCTGCAAGCCTGGTACAAGCACACCTTCGCGTTCAGCGAAGACCACTCGCTGGGATTGACCGGCGGGATTATCGACTCTACGGATTACCTGGACGACAACGCCTATGCCAACGACGAGTACACCCAGTTCATGAACGAGGCCTTGGCCAATGCCTCCAATGGGATTCTCCCTTCATGGGATATCGGCGGCGCCCTGGAGTGGGACTACGGCCGATTCGGGGTCAGGGGCGTATACATGAACGTGGGCGAAAACGACGACGGCAACAACTTCAATTTTTACGGCGCCGAGGTGATGGTCACCCTGGAGACGCCTCTCGGGGAAGGCCACTACCGGGTGAACTACAATTTCACCAGTAAGGCGTTCCTCGATCCAGACGGCACCTCAGAGGAACAGCGGGATGTTCTCATTTTTTCCTTCGATCAGGAATTGGGCGACATCTTCGGCGCCTGGGTCCGTTTTGCCTTCGGCTCCGACAAAGCGCTGGTCGACTACAAGAGCTTATACTCGGGCGGCATCAATATCAGCGGCAGGTGGTGGGGCCGCGAACAGGACACCATCGGTATCGGCTACGGCTACCTGGACGGTCCCGAGCAGACCGAAGAGAGCGTTAAGTATACCCACGTGGCGGAGGGTTATGTGCGCTTCGGCCTGAATGATTTTCTTTCTCTGACGTTCGATTTGCAGTACATGAAAGACACGTATGTCGACACCGCCAGCGACAACGACGTGGACGGATGGATCGCCGGGGTGCGGATGACGGCAGAGTTCTGATGTTGAAGACCCTTCTGCGCGCCGTATCGACCTATAGGCTTTAAGATAATGTTTTGGGCAAGGCCTGAGGGAGAAGGCTGTATTGTAATACGCCGACAACCGATAACGCAGTCCAAAACCTTTATCTTAAAGCCTATAGTGTCGACCGCGGTGTTTTGCTTGACTCCTGCTCGTTCAATGTGAAAGGGTAAATCGTAATCTTTCTTGATTTGGAAGGAAAACCCGTGCACATCTCCGAAGGTGTTCTCTCGGCGCCGGTGCTGGTTTCCGGCGGGGTGCTGGCCGCGGCCGGAACGGCGATCGGCCTTAAAAAAATCGATTACGATCATCTTGCCCGGGTCGGCATTTTGTCGGCGACCTTTTTCGTCGCCTCATTGGTGCACGTTCCCATCGGTCCGTCCAGTGTCCACCTGATCATGAATGGCATCGTCGGTCTGCTGCTGGGATGGGCGGCCTTTCCCGCGATTCTGGTGGCGCTGCTGCTGCAAGGTGTTTTTTTCCAGTTCGGCGGGATCACCACCCTGGGTGTCAACACCATCATCATGGCCCTGCCGGCGGTGATTTGCTATTACCTGTTTGCGCCGTTGCTGCATAAAGAACGGAAATATCTCCTGCTGGCCGGATTCGGCTGCGGATTTTGTGCCGTGCTGTTCGGGGGGGTCATCGTGGGGTTGGCCTTGATGTTCACGGAAGAAAATTTCTTGAAAGTAGCCATGCTCGTCGTCACAGCCCACATTCCTGTGATGATTATCGAAGGTATCGTTACCGCTTTCTGTGTAACTTTTCTTAAGAAGGTTCAGCCGGCTATGCTGCCATAATTTTATCCGTTCGGATAAAATTATTACTTAAGGACAAAAAAGGACAGATAAAGATCATCATGTTCAGTATAACCGCAAAAATGTGGTCGCTAAAGATGGGACGGATTTCACTCTTCATGGCGGCACTTCTGCTGCTCTTCTGCAGCCAGGCGCTGGCTCACAACGTGACCGTCTTCGCATGGGTCGAAGGGGACACGGTGCACGTCGAGAGCAAGTTCAGCGGCGGACGCAGGCCGGTGGCCGCGCCGGTGGAAGTCTACGATACCCGGGGCAACCTTCTGCTGAAGGGTGTGACCGACGAAAAGGGCGAATTCTCTTTCAAGGTGCCGAAAAAAACAGAAATGAAAGTCGTCCTTCTGGCCGGCATGGGTCACAAGGGTGAGTGGACCATTCCATTTTCGGATCTTGAAGCAGTCAGCGCCGATACAACGACTCAGGCGGAGGAAACCAACTCACCGTCATCTATACCGACCGACCCGAATCAAGCAAAGAGTGCGATTCCAACGGTAGGCGGCAATCCGGTTCCCGACGGATATGTGACCGCCGCCGAGATCCGGAACGCGGTCGAGGGAGCGCTGGACACAAAACTGAAGCCGGTCATGAAATTGCTGGTCGAAACGCGCCAGAGCGGACCTTCGGTCACCGACATTCTCGGCGGCATCGGATACATCTTCGGATTGATCGGTGTGGCCGCCTATTTCAGCGCCAAGCGTCGAAAATCTTGATGGTTTGCCATTTCAACCGCCTGTCAGGGCAGCCATTGACTCGGGGGCCCGATGTTCAGCGAACCCTTTGCCATCGGCAATTCGATCATTCACCGCATCGATCCGCGCTTCAAGGTGGTGGCTGCGGTCGCATTTTCGATTGTCGTGGCCGTATCGTATCGGTTCCCCACCCTTCTCGTCGCCCTTTTTACAGCGGTTATCCTGACGCTCGCAGCGCATCTGAATCTAAGAGCCGTTGCCGGACGGCTACTGGTGGTTATCGGCTTTCTTGTGTTGCTATGGGTCCTATTGCCGATCACTTTCGAAGGGGACGCACTCACCCGCATCGGCCCGTTGACCCTTACCCGCCCCGGAGTGATTCTGGCCGCTCAGATTTCGCTAAAGTCGCTGGCCATTCTGTTGGCCTTCATTGCGCTTATCACGACCATGAACTTCACCACATTGGGTCATGCTCTTGACCGTATGCACCTGTCAGGGAAACTTGTCCACCTCTTGCTGATGACCTACCGCTATATTTTCGTGATCGAGCAGGAATATCAGCGCATGGTCCGTGCGGCAAAAATACGCGGCTTTCGACCGGGTACAAACGTCCATACATATAGGACGTTTGCGTACTTCATCGCCATGCTCTTCGTGCGGGCCGCGGCCCGTGCCGACCGGGTGTATCGCGCTATGCGCTGCCGCGGCTTCAACGGTCGCCTTTACTGTTTGGCCGATTTTCCTCCCCACCCCTCCAACTGGGTTTTTGCAAGCCTCATGACGGTTTCCGTCATCGGACTGGTTCTACTGGAGTGGGGCAATATTTTGTGAGCGGTTTGCTTTTTATTAGATTTCGACATTATATGTAAAAGCGGCTGGAAGGCACCAACAGTGAATCAACAATTGATTGAAAATCCGATCATTAAACTCGCCGGCATCACTTTTTCCTATCCAGGCGCATTGCCCGTGCTCAAGGACCTCGACTTTACCCTTTCCGATGGAGACCGCATCGGCATGATCGCCCCCAACGGCAGCGGCAAAACCACTCTTTTTCACATCATCATGGGATTGCTCAAACCGACAGCAGGCCGTATCGAGATTTTCGGGCAACGGGTCGCGGAGGAAGAGGACTTTGTTGCCGTGCGACGCCGGATTGGTTTGCTTTTTCAGGATGCCGACGACCAGCTCTTCAGCCCGACGGTGTTGGAGGATGTCGCTTTCGGCCCCCTCAATCTGGGTAAAAGCAAGGAAGAGGCAATCGCGATATCCCGTAAAACCCTGTCGTTTCTCGGACTCGAAGGTTTTGAGGACCGGATCACAATTCGGCTCTCCGGCGGTGAAAAACGACTGGTGTCATTGGCTACGGTACTGGCCATGGAGCCGCGTGCCATGCTGCTGGACGAACCGAGCGCCGGTCTGGACGAAGCCACCAAAAACAGGTTGATCGACATATTGAAAAACCTGGATATCAGCTATGTCATCGTCTCCCACGAATTTGATTTCCTGTCTGAGATCACCGATACCATCTACACCCTTCAAAACGGCCGGATTCAGGTGGACACTGCCGCCCACCCCCACGAACATGTGCACGCCCACCCGTACGGCCGCCACCCCCACAAACATCAATGACGATGCGCCGGTCGAAGCCATCGGTTGGTTTCCTATAGGCTTTAAGATAATGGTTTTGGCAAGGCCAGAGGGAGAAGGCTGTATTGTAATACGCCGACGACCGATAACGCAGTCCAAAACCTTTATCTTAAAGCCTATAGCTGATGAAGGTCTGCCGCATGGCCATGCAGCGTGCAGACCGGCCATGCAATCGGTCAGGCTCCCCGATTTAACGAAAGGGTCACACCCCGTAGATTTCCCTAGTAAAAAATAGTTATTTTATTGGCGTTGACGGCTTCATGCAGATCAAACTATTATATTTTCATACAAAACCGGCACCCAAGGAGTGCTCATGAAACCGATCGCTGATCGATCCGCAATTCGGCAGGCCGTTGAAAGAATCAAGGAAAACCTTGAAGGGATCGAAGCCGACCGATACCTGAGCACTCCTCAGACGATAGCCCTCTACTGCTGGTTGATCGATTGCGAACCTCTGAATGAAATAGAGCCAATCGAAAGGCTACACAGTATCCTGATATCCAGCCTGGAAAATCAGATCATCACCCGTATAGATTTAGAAATGATGAAAAAAATCTGCCGCCGATTTCTGAACATCAAAAACCCGGGAGCCGCAGGCGACAGGCGGCAAGAACTCCTGGACCTTTAGCATAAAGCCCTTTAAGTGTGATAGTTTACTATGTCGAGCGGTTTCCCGCCAGGCGGGATTCACGGTTCCCTGTTATTTGTTATTTGCGATTTGGATTTTTCACCGAAACTCAAAAGTTTCCTCTTCGATCAAACTGGATGCTTTCAGCCAGAGGTAGTGCCGAACCTGGAACCGATCATTTTTGAAGGAAGCGGAAAGGATTTTTTCTTAACGTCGTCGAGTTTCTCTTGCAGATCAATCTCCGGGCCAACGACTTCGATTAGAAAGTGAAACTCCGTTCAATTTTTAAGCGATCCGTCTATGACGAAATAATAGCAACAAGAAATATATTCCCACGGCCGCTATTCATGTTTATTTACAAAAAACATAATATAATCATTGCGCATAATACACAGCGTTATGCGAGTATGACCCCAAAAGGTGGCAATAAATTCGACGATACAAACAACCAATGCGAAATTTATTGTGACGCTGTGTATAAAGGATTCATTGGGGTGTTGTTGCAACTTGTGCAAACAAAATCAGGTAACGCAGCATGGTCAAGCCACCCTTTTCAAGGGCTCTGATTCATGACACACCTGCGGTTTCCGACTGATAGTATCCTGTTAGGCCGCATACCAGAGCACCATGAAGTAATGACATGTGGTACCGGCTATAACAAACAGATGCCAGATGAGGTGGCCATACTTTAGCCGCGAATCGGTTGCGAAAAAGGCGACACCGGCTGTGTAGGACAAGCCTCCCGCAATCAACCAGAACAAGCCCGCTTTTGACATCCTTGCAAACAATGGAACGACCGCAACCACGATAAGCCACCCCATCAGCAGATAAAGGCCGGTGGAAAGAATGGGATGTGCGGTTTTATAGAATGCCTTCAGTAATACCCCGGCTACGGCAAGACCCCAAATAACCCCGAAAACCGTCCAGCCGAATGCACCACGAAGTATACCAAGGGTTAAGGGCGTATAGGTGCCGGCTATCAGAATAAAGATCGCGGAATGCTCGATGATCCGAAAACAGCCCTTGGCCTTGCCTATTGGCCACGCGTGGTAGAGCGTAGAGGCAAGGTAGAGGAGTATCATGGACGCAGAGAAGAGACTCGCACCGACAACGAATCCAGCATCTCCGTTCCGTAATGCATGCATGATGAGAAATGGCGTTCCGAAGAGTGCGGCAACCAGCCCAACCCCGTGGCTGATGCTGTTCGAGATTTCTTCCCTTTGCGACTGATCTCGCTTGGGGATTGCAAGCAATTTGCGCACGACTGTTCCTTTTGAGACACTTATATTTGGCATTTTTGAAATATTATGATTCCAGGTCTTTTTTCTTCCGGTCAAATTCTTCCTTGTCAATTTCACCTTTTGCATAACGCTTCTTCAAAATATCTAAAGGCTGTTCAGTTATTTGACTATCGGGGCCTTTTGATTTTGAAACCTGGAGCAGGAAATAAACAGCAACACCGACTAAAACCAGGACTATTAGCCACATAAATCCTCCACCATAACCGTATCCCATCATATGGCCCCAGTTCCCCATAGGGCCATTAGGACCTTGTGCACAAGCAAAAAATGTTAGTGGTAGAAATACTATTTGTCGGCCGCGCCCGTGCAGATGGCGTCAAACCGCTCTCCGATTCACCTGTGTATCCGTCAGGACCTCCGCCACCGTCAATTGGTCCAGGTCCAGGGAATCATCGTTGTCAATAGATACCCAGAGCGGGTGGCGCAGGTCTATCCCGGGAGATTTCGCCACACGATCTATTTGCTGCACCGCCTCCAGTTCTCTGAGGACGTCCGTTGAGAAATCGGCCAGAAAGCCGCAAGCCTGCATTGCCCGGCGGGCGATTTGTTCCAGAACGCCTTTTCGTCTTGCATCCGGATGCGTTACCATAGAGCACCTTTCCTTTCTGAAATACCCATTCTCGGCCGGCGCATTCTTTCAATTCGCCTTACCCCACGTGTCGCGATGGAGTTCTTTCCTTCGGGCGGTAAGAACGGCTTCCATACCTTCCAATTGCCCGATGGTGTAAATATGAATTCCATGCGGTTTGGATAAAAGGCTCCTTGTCCCCAGTAAAACGCCGAACAATTCGGACCTGAAATGATGATCTAAATCTTTTCGTGTGTGCCACTCCTCGAAAAGGTTCAGAAGTTTTTTGTCTTCGATATCACAAGAGAGGGCATAGCTCAGACAGCCTGCCTCCTTTTCCATTGGCCCAATCATCGAGAGAAGCGTTTGCACCAACTCCTTCTGTTTTTCCGGAAACACGTTCATTACAATTTTAACGACGATCATTGCGGCCACCTCCCGGCAATACCGGCCTTTCAGATTATTCGACGATTATGTACACATAGCTTTTAGTTGTGCGATCGTTTTGCGATACGCAATCTTCGCCACGGCCTTGGATTGGTCCGCCTGTGTTGGATCTTGCGCCGCGGCCCTGGCGCGCTGCCGCGGCTAAGTGGGCGTTACAGGAGGACTGTCCGCGAGCCGGGTATTCTCACCTCGACCGAGTGTTCCTTCCGGTCGTCAATAAGGGGAATCGCCTGGTCGGGTCGCAAGACTCCATCAACGGTCACACTTGCACCCCCCTTTTCTTCACGCGTTTGCAGGACCTCGATGTGGTAGACGGTCTCCCGATAGCGGTAGTGCATCTTGAACCCCTTCCAATCCGCAGGGAGGCACGGCACAAAACGCAGTTTATCCACTTCAAGTCTGAGACCCAGAAGTGATTCCACGATCAGCCGGTACATCCAGGCGGCCGAGCCCGTGTACCATGTCCAGCCGCCGCGACCGGTGTGCGGTGGTACCGCATAGACGTCGGCGGCAACGACGTACGGTTCCACTTTGTAGGCAGCCGTCTCCTCGGTCGATTTGGCATGGTTCACCGGGTTGATCATATTAAAGAGTTCCCATGCGCGCCGGTTGTCCCCCAAGCGAGCAAAGGCCATTGCTGCCCAGATGGCCGCATGCGTATACTGCCCGCCGTTTTCTCTCACGCCGGGGACGTACCCTTTTATATAGCCGGGATTCAGCGGCGACTTGTCGAAAGGTGGATCCAGAAGCTGGATCAGGCCATGCTCGCGGCGAACGAGTCGCTCATCCACGGCCTCCATGGCCTTGCGCGAACGCTCATGATCCCCCGCACCCGAAAGAACAGACCAGCTCTGCGCAATCGAATCAATCTGGCATTCGGGGTTATCTGACGATCCCAGCGGCGAGCCGTCGTCGAAATAGGCACGGCGGTACCACCCGCCGTCCCAGCCATGCTCCTCGATATTGTGACGCAGTTCGGCCGCCTCCCTATGGCAGCGTTCAACGAAAGCGATGTCGCCGCGTGCGCCGGCGACCTCAGCGAAGCGCATGAGCACTTCATATAGGAAAAATCCCAACCAGACGCTTTCGCCTTTGCCGTGTTCGCCTACCAGGTTCAGGCCGTCGTTCCAGTCGCCGGAGCCGATAAGCGGCAGGCCGTGCTCACCGAACTTGAGGCCGTTCAGGATGGCCCGGACACAGTGTTCGTAAAGACTCGCCGCCTCTCCAGAGCGCTCGGGCAGATCGTAATAAGAATCTTCATCCGCGTTTACCGGGCGGCCCTGGAGGAAGTGGATGGGTTCATCCAACACGCCGGTGTCACCGGTGGCGAGGACATAGCGGCACGTTGTGAGCGGCAGCCAGAGGTAATCGTCCGAACAGTGAGTGCGCACACCCCGACCCGTTGGAGGATGCCACCAATGCTGCACATCTCCTTCCAGAAATTGGCGGGCCGCGCACAGGAGCAAGTGCTCGCGCACGAGATGTGGCCTGGCGTGGATGAGCGCCATCACGTCCTGCAACTGATCGCGAAACCCGAAGGCGCCCCCCGACTGGTAAGTTGCGCTGCGCGCCCAAAGGCGGCACGCCAGGGTCTGGTACAAGAGCCAGCCATTGGCCAGCACGTTGAGGGATTGGTCGGGTGTTTCCACGTGCAGCGCGTCGAAAGTATGCGCCCAGTGCTGCCATACCGCTTCGAGTGCGCCACGCGCGGCAGTTGATCCTCGAAAGCGATTGACCAGATTCCCAGCGTCACCGGCATCGCGCCCGACGCCGAGCCTGAAGATGATCTCTCGCTCTTGCCCGTCAGATAGATCGAAGACCACCTGGATCGCGGCACAGGGATCCAGAGCGGCCCCCACCTTGCCGGAAAGGCGCGTTCGCTTCATCGCAGCCGGACTTTTCAGCGTACCGTTGCGTCCCAGGAATTCAGTCCGATTGCCGGTTACGGTGCGAGTCGTATCGTCCACGTCGAAAAACGCCATCCGGTCGCGGAACTCCGTGTTATAAGGGTTCCACGCAAACAGTGCGCCGCTATTCGGGTCAATTTTGGTGATAACGTGCAGGCTCGATTTCGGTCTCAGGTCGCCAAGGACCCATTCCACGTATCCGGTAGCGGAGAGTCGACGTGATCGTTTCGACTCGTTTCGCACTTTGAGTACCATGAACTTGATCGGTGCATCCAGGGCCACGTAAACCTTCAACTCTGAGCGGATGCCGCGTTCGGTGTGCTCGAAAACGCTGTAGCCAAAGCCGTGCCGGGTGACGTAAGGCATCGCTCCGCGGCTGGGCAGCGGCGTCGGGGACCAGAAGTGGCCGCGCTCTTCATCACGGAGGTAGAACGCCTCTCCGCTCGAATCACCGACGGGATCGTTCCCCCAGGGAGTGAGACGGAACTCGTGGGCATTCTCGCTCCAGGTATAGGCAAGGCCGCTTTCTGAAATGACGGTGCCGAAGTGCGGGTTGGCCAGCACATTCACCCACGGCGCCGGCGTCACCTGCCTGTGTGCGGTGGTAATGACATACTCACGCCCATCCGGGGTGAATCCGCCCAGCCCGTTGTAGAACATCAGATCGTGGCGAGGCAATGCGGCCACTGCCAGGGGTTCGGAGCGGTGGGTTCGGGTCGGCGAAAGGAGCGGCATTGCAGCTTCCACCAGACTGCGCCGGTTGATCTGGTCTGCCAAGCCCCCCCGGCTGTCGGTGATGATGGCGCACGCGACCGCTTGGATCAGGATGCGGTCCTCCTCCGATATCTGGTCGCCAGGTCTTAAGAAAATGCCGCCCGGCCGATCGATGACTTTGGCTTCGGTGCCGGCGGCGATGAGCCCCATGATCTGGTCGTGGAGGAGTTGTCGGTATCCGGCGTGATCTTCGTTCCAGATCACCAGGTCCACCGCCAGTCCTTTTAGACGCCAGTAGGCGTGGGCCTTTACGAGTTGGCGCACCAGGTCGATATTGGCCGGATATTCAATCTGCAGCAGCACAATCGGCAGATCGCCGGATATGGCGTATCCCCATAGACCGGATTGCCCCCGGTGGTTCTTGATGAGGACGCTCGGGTCGGCTCGCAGCGAAGCATTGGCGTAGATGATCGAGCTGGCAAGGCTCCCATAGAGTTGCGCATCGGCCTCGGAGGCATTGAACTGGCGCAGAAGCACCTGGCCATGCGTCCATGCCAGATCAAAGACGCGATCCGCGAGACGCCGGTCCTGGTATTTTTCCACCAGGCGTAAGGCGGCATCGCGGGTTTCACCGATGCCGGAGACCATGTTTATTGTTGCCGATTCTTCGGGATCCAGCGTTATCCGGTAGCGTATGGCGACAATCGGATCGAGCACGGAGCCCTCGCTGCCCGAGAGCGCCCCCGTAAAAAAGCCCTCAGCCCCGCTCATCGCCTGTGGATCGGCGACGGTGTTACCGCGGCCGATAAATTGCATGCGATCGGTCTCATAGGAGACTTCTCCGATATCTGCCCCATGCACAGCCATCAGGTGCAGCATCCAGGGCGACTGCTCGCCCTGGGATCGGGGCCGGCGCGTGCAGAGGATCGCTCGCTGCCGGCGGATGATCTCGGTTTGCACAAAAAGATTGCTGAACACCGGATGCAGTGCGTCCGCGGCTTGCGGTGCCAGAACCACTTCCGCATAACTGGTTACATCGATCGCGCGGCGCGTCCGTGCGCGGTTGGTGATGCGGACACGCCGCAGTTCGATGTCATCCTCGGGCGAAACAGCGATCTCGGTATGGGTGTCATAGTCGTGGTTGCGGCCGCGAAACTCGGCTCGCCCTTCCGAGAAAATGGCCTCAAAATGCTTCGATCGTTTGAGCGTCGGCTGATATGCGGTCGACCAGAACTCCCTGCTGGTCACGTCGCGGATGTAACAGAACGTGCCCCAGTTGTCACAGGTGCGGTCTTCGCGCCAACGGGTGATGGCCAGGTCCTTCCAGCGACTGTAACCGCCGCCGGCATTGGTGATCATCACGTGGTATCTGCCGTTCGAGAGCAACTGCACTTCCGGGTTCGGCGTGTCGGGACTGCTGAAAACGCGTATCGGCGTCTCCAGAGCGCCGGAAGCCATATGGTGCTCGGAGAGTTCGGTGGTATGCGCATAGAACGCCGTCGCCTTGGGGATTCGCTCCTGGAGCAACAGCATGGTCGCCTGGAACAAGGGATCCGACTCGAAGCGCTTCTGCATCGGGCGGTCCAGGAGCAGATGGGCCAAAGACAGGAGACTCATGCCCTGGTGATGGGCCATGAAGGAGCGAACCACGGCGCTCGTTTGGCCAGGCGGCAGGCGCGAGGGAGTGTAGTCGATCGCTTCGTAGAAGCCATACCGGGTTTCAAAGCCTTCGGCAGCAAGCCGCTCGAGGTTCTGACACGCCTCCCCGGGCGCCACCATCAGCGCCAGCGCCGAGGCATAGGGCGCAATCACCAGGTCCTCGGCGAGCCCGCGTTTGAGCCCCAGGCCCGGGACACCGAAAGCGCGGTATTGATAGTTGAGATGTACATCAATGGCATTGTAACCACATTCCGAAATGCCCCACGGCACGGCGCGCTTTTTTCCATACTCGACCTGCCTGGCCACAGCCGCCTTATAGGTCTGGTCGAGCAGCGTGTCTTCGTACGCCGGCATCACCAGGAGCGGCATCAGGTATTCGAACATCGAACCGCTCCACGAAAGCAGGATCGGCTCTCCACCGACTATAGTGAGCAGACGACCCAGGGCGAACCAGCTCTCCTGCGGTAGTTGTCCCTGCGCAATCGCTACGAAACTGGAAAGCCTCGCTTCAGAAGCCAGAAGATCGTAGTAACTCGGGTCCCGGCGTCGCTCCGCGACGTCGTAGCCGAGCGCCAGCAGATGACGCGCCTTGTCGTAAAGGAAGTCATACGCCATATCGGCCAGTTCGCCGGATTGCCGCGCGAGGCGTTCGATGGCCGCAATCCTTTCTCTGGCGCGACGGCTTGCTTGGGTGATGAGCCGGCGAAGCTCACTCAAACGCTTTTTTCCCTCGGGGGTTGCCTCCGAGCTGAGGCGATCCTCAATGGCCGGCAGCCACTCCCCTTCAAATCCGGCCAGTTCGTTCAGTGTGGGGATCTCATCGAGGCCACCAAAGTCGTTTCGTTTGTCCGGAGAAGTCGGTGGCAGCAAGGTCCACGGTGTGAGAAACGTCAACTCATCGAGGGCGTCCTGGCATTGCCGGGCGAAGGCGCTGGCCCACCCGCTTGCCTGGCTTGTGGGATCCACGTCAAAACTGCCCACCACCTCGACTGCTGATGTCGCCAGCCGGCCAAGGTACAGCCGTGCCGCTGCGAGCGTTATTGGTCGGGAAACGGATGCCGACGCCAGCTCCTTCTGGAGTTGATCGAGCTGGATGGGAGCGGCTTTTCCCGCAGCGTCCACGAGAATCCGCAGGGTGTCGCCGAGTCCGTCTAACCATTGCGCTGTCAGGATTCGGCGATCGGGAAGGGCGAGCAGACCCGGCCGCAAGGTCAGAAGATGGCCCGCGAGGTTCCCGCTGTCCACCGTCGAAATATAGGCCGGTGGCAGTGGTTTCAGAGACTGGGTGTCATACCAGTTGAAGAAGTGGCCTTGGTGGCGTTCCAATTTTTGCATCGCGAGGAACGCATTCCCCGTGCGCTCTATGAGCTGTCCGGCCGAAACATAGCCGAAGTCGTAGGCGGACAAATTCGCCAGCAGCGCAAGTCCCATGTTGGTCGGCGACGTGCGATGCGCGGCCGCGGCAACAGGAGGCTCTTGATAATTATCCGGCGGCAGCCAATTGTCTTCAGGGCCGACGAAGGTCTCGAAGAACGCCCAGGTTTTCCGGGAAAGCTTCCGCAGAAAGAGGGTCTGATCCGCGGTTAGCCTTTTTCGCCGGCGCGCGCGCGGCCGACTGATCCACCAGGCGATGGCAGGAGAGGCAAACCAGAGGCCCAGGATGGGTCCCGCCACGGCGAGTGCGGCCGGCCTCGCAATGGTCAGATAAATCCCCGCCGCAGCGGCCAGGGTGGGGGCAAACCACATTGTCCGCCAGGAGGCGGCGAGGTCTGTGCGGCTTTGGTTATCCACGTTCGGCAGGTTCCACACCAGAAGTCGTTTGTGGGTGACCCACATTCGCCAGACCGTGCGCAAAATCGCATCCAGACTGAAGAAGGCTTCATAGGGGAGACAGGTGAGCGTAAAAGCCGCCTGAGCGGAGTGCCTGCCGGCCGAGCGCACCATGACCGCAAGATGCTGCCCCATCCGCACGTCGCCCGGTTTCTGAAACAGATCCAGAAATGAGGCCATACCGGGGGGGATCAGGATGGTTCCGACGACGGCAAGGGTCCATAGCCAGGGCGGGGACAAGACGGCCCAGCCAAGGAGAAACAACAAGGTCAACGCCGCCGGTACGAGGCTCCGACGAAGATTGTCGAAAATCTTCCAGCGGGACACCCCGGATAGCGGATTCTTCCGGCGGTTTCCCTCGAGGTCGGGAACGCCCGGCAGCAGCCAGCGGGCAATTTGCCAGTCCCCGCGAATCCAGCGGTGCCGACGGCTTACGTCCGCGCTGTAGCGGGATGGATATTCCTCGTACAACAACACATCGCTGAGCAGCCCCGCCCGCGCGTAGCATCCCTCCAGAAGGTCATGGCTGAGGATCCGGTTCTCGGGAAAGCGTCCCTTGAGGACCCGCTCGAACGCATCTACATCATAGATCCCTTTGCCGATGAATGAGCCTTCACCGAAAAGATCCTGGTAGACATCGGAGACAACCCGGGTATACGGGTCGATGCCTGGCTCACTCCCGCACAATCGCGCGTATCGCGACCGTTTCATTCCCGGCAGGCTCACGGCCACCCGGGGCTGAAGGATGCCGTACCCCTCATCGATCCGTTGCCTGTCTTCGTCGTACCGCGGCCGATTCAGCGGGTGCGCCATGGCTCCCACAAACTGCCATGCCGAATCGCGGGGAAGCTGCGTATCCGTGTCCAGGGTGATCACATACTTCACGTTCGATAACACGGCAATATTCCCAACGATGAGGGAGAACCGATCACTTGATCCGCCGCGCAGAAGCCCATTCAAATCCGCAAGCTTGCCGCGCTTGCGCTCGTACCCCATCCAGATCCGGTCCTGCGGATTCCAGCGGCGCGGGCGATGAAAAAGAAAGAACGTGTCGGCTTTTGGGCCGTGGTACTTTTCGTTCAACTCTCGAATTCTCATTTGGGCCAGCTGCAACAAAGGTTCG
Organism: Desulfobacteraceae bacterium; assembly: GCA_029287875.1. Classification (GTDB taxonomy): domain Bacteria; phylum Desulfobacterota; class Desulfobacteria; order Desulfobacterales; family SG8-13; genus JARFQH01. Next base: position 21,016 of record JARFQH010000203.1, read on the forward strand.
TCCTCCGGAAGCGTTTCCTCAGGCGCGTCCCGGAAATCCGTCAGCAGACCGAAGTGAAGGTGTTCCTCTCGATTGGCCAGAAATCGAACTTCCAGCGCCTCGACCAGATCCTCAATGTCTTGCGTGCTCGTGAGCATCGTCGGGATGACGGCAAGGGCGCGCGATTCCGAAGGAATTCCTTCGGAAAAGTCAATTCGCGGCAGCAAGCGCGGCGTCGCCAGTAATGTCGTCAGCCAATTCACCAGCGCCACGGCCAGATGACTTGCGCCCAGCAGCAAGGGGAGACCTATCAGCACGATCAGCCCAATCTGGTACCCCATGGTGTGCATCTTCGCCAACAAACTCCCGGTGAAAATAGCCGTCATCAGCGTTATTATTCCCAGATAGAAGAGCAAAGGGAACTGACGGCTTAATCGCCGAAGAGCCTCAAGGGGAGATCGGCGCATCTCCGCCATTCGTTCGAGCTGCGCCAATCCTTTGTCGATCAGGTAGAACCCGACGTGCGCCGTACGGTCGTCGCCGCCTTTCCGGGCAGCGGCCGCATGCGCCAGTTGGATTGCTTTGCGCGCCACCTCGCTCTCGGAGTGCGGACTGCCCTTCGCTGTCTTCTCCACGACGTGGCGGTAGCGATCGCGGGTGGTAAAATCCATCTTGCCGTAGATGTCGCCAGGATCCTCATACAGGGTCTGCTCGACAATGCTCATCGTCTCGACGAACTCGCGCCAGTCCATCGCGCCCAGGAAACGGAGGCTGCCGATGCTGTTGCTCATCGAGACCTGGTCAGCAGCCTGTGTCTGGTTCTCCGAGCGCACCAACTGATCGATGGTCAGGCCGGACTCGGACAGTCGCTGTTCAATCCAGGTGAGCGGCAAGGCCAGGGCAGGGCCTTGTCCCTGCAACCGCCGCGAAAATTCCGCTACAAATGAACTTACCAGCAGCGGGTCCGACCGGGCCATATCGGCAATCACGAGAATCAGGCTCTTCGGGTCTTTCTCTGCTATCTCCGTCATCTGGTCAACCCAGTATTCGGCGCGGCTGCGGTCGGTCCGGTCGGCAATAATCCGGGTTCCAACGCGGCGCAGATTCTCGATCAGGGCCAGGCGCAGCATGATCGGGACGGCCCATAATTCGCCAAGCTTAAGGATGGTCACCGTTTGGTAGGCGGCCACGAAACTGCTGAGACTTTCCGGATCCGCCCGCCCATCGCCGTGCGAGACAATCTCCAGCGCAATGTCGTACACGCGTGGGACGCCGGCCGATGAGCCGTTCAGCAAGCGCGGCAGTTCCCGGCTGTAACCCTTGGGCAAGTGTCGCCTGGCCATGCGAATCTGTTCTTCGATCAGATAGAAGTTGTCGAGCAGCCATTCCCCGGCCGGCACAATCCGGCGGTTGTCCTTAACTGCCGCCATCAGCAGGTTGCGGGCTTCAATCAGGACACCTTCATTCTCGGCCAGACGCGTCAGAAGCCGGTCCGAAGCGCGTCCCAAACTCAGCTTGTGCGTGGCTGCCAGCGTCTTGCCGTGCTGCTTCATCTGGTCGCTGCTGAACAGTTCCGAGCGCAACGGCGGCTCGTTGCCGGCGACCTCTTTTGCCAGGCCGGTTCTGCCGAAACGCGCTCTCAAATTGAGCAGGGTAAGGAGAATCCTTTTGACGCTCATCCTCACTTTTTTTGTCTCCTTCTTATGACATGTCGTTCGCTGTGCACGGCTTGTAGACGTTGTCGAAAAACTATAATTCGGCTAAAGGGGCTAAGGGGAATGGCTTTGCCGCTATTCAGTATTTTTTTCTTTTATAAATTCAATCTTTGTGCCAGGTTCCCGGCTTTCAGTGTCACGTCATCCATCATTCTGATATTTAACAATAATTAGTTAAAAAAGCATTTACAGGGCGGTCATTAAAAGTCACAAACAGAAGGGTCATATATGACCGGTTGCCATATATGACCCATTTCCGGTTCCCTTGGTGTTATGGGCGGAAAATGATAAGATCGGATTGATATTGGGATGAGACTTTATGGTTTGCGGATATTGAGCTTACGCATGTTCGGGATTTTTGGAATTGTCCTTTTGGATTTAGAATATTGACTAAAGATTACGAGTTCACAGAATTTTGGGTTTTTAAAGAGAAAGCGGTCATGAGGCCCGTAGCGAGACCTCCAAAAACCAAAAAGCCCTGTCCTTTAAATTAAGACAGGGCTTGAATTTCAATTATGTTTTTATGCTATAAAAAACCAACTTTTTAAAGGGTCATCAGGCGGTTTCAAGGCTTAAGGA
>JARFQH010000214.1 GCA_029287875.1 Desulfobacteraceae bacterium
AACGGTATCGGCGGAAAGTTCGGTTGCCGAAATCAGGCTGGCCTGCGCAACGCCTTTCAGCTCATCGGCCAGTTTCTGGTAAAACTGGTCGATCTGACCGATAAAACCGATCCGTCTCTTATCGAACAGCAGTGTCAGGAATGACGACATCACCTGGGAAAGGCCCAATCGTTCGATCACGGTCGTCAGAACTTTTCTGCGGGCTGCGGCATCGTAGAGGGGGTTGGACAGGGCTTGATCCAAGGTTTTATCTTCAGCAATCAATCTCGCCACCGCCGTAAGTTCATCCCGGTAGCCGTCCGCTTGTCCGTCTTCTTTGCCGATAAGCAGCAGAGCCTTGGCATAACGCCGTGCGATCGCCAAATTTTTCATTATGCCACCACCTTCGATAGATAGTCATCCACCAATTGTTCCTGGTCTCCTTCCGATATTCTGTCCCTGACCATTTCTTCAGCCTTTGCCAGGGCCTTCTCGAGTACATCGTCTTGAAGCTCGTGTCGGGCTTTCTTGAACTCGTTTTCGATGTTTCGGCGCGCCTGTTCCTGAAGTTTGTCGGCCGCGGTTTCAGCCTCTTTGAGGATTCTGGCCTTGGCTTCCTCACCCTGCTGCACATATTGGGCAATGAGCTTTTCGGCTTCCTCGTCCAGTTTCTGGAACCTCTGATGGTATTTGGCCAACTCTGCTTCGGCGGCTGTTTTCTGGGCCTCAAGTTCACTGAGTTGGTCTTTGATGCCTTGAATCCGATCACCGAGTGCCTGTTTCACAGGTTTGCGCAGCAGAAAGATCAGTGCGACGGCCAAAACCACAAAGTTCATCACCTTATAAGTGTCCGTGGCCTGCCACCCTTTGGCGGGCGGCGCTGCGTGTTCGGTGCCGTGCTCACCGACGGCCGCATGTTCGGTGCCCTGTTCACCGCCGGTGGATGACAGCCCGCCGCCGACAAAGCAAAACAGCAGCAATGCGGCAGCCAGCACTGCTGCTGTTCGATGAGCGGCGAAAAGGCCTTTGCGACTGAAAACAGGAAATTTCATCAGAGCGCCCTCCCCAAAATTTTATGTCCGATCGCCTCGGCAAAACTATCGATTTCCTGCATCAAAGTGCCTCTTACCGCTTCGGCATCCTCGACGATCTTTACTCTAACCTTGGCAAGTTCGGCCTGAGCGGTCTCGTTGATTTTGGCGATAATCTTCTTTTCTTCTTCGGTCGCCTCGGCCATCAGGGCTTCTTTTTTCTTCATCCCCTTGGCCCGCGCATCCCGGATGGCGGCCATGAAGGCGTCTTCTTTGTCCTTTACATCCTTCTGGCACGCCGTAATGCTTTCTTCGAGACCCGACACTTTTTGCTGTCGCTGTTTCAGAACGTTGCGGATCGGCTTGTAAAGAATCAGGTTCAAGATCCAGATCAGAAAGAGGAAATTGGCCATCTGCAGCAGAAAGGTCCAGTCGGGAACGACGGTAAGACCACCGCCGCCTTCCGCAGCAAAAACCGAGTCGATGGTTAGAAGGAGCAGCAGTGCCGCTGAGATCGGTAACGTGAGAGGCAGCCTCTGTTTACATACAGCACACTTCATGGGAAATCCTCCATCACAGAAGCGAGATTTGGATGTAATTCGGTTTAAACATTGAAGAAATTGCGACAAACCATTTCGACTCGCGCGGTCTATACCATCCGCCACAAACGGTTGTCAAAGGTTTTTTAAAAAATTTTAATTGGCGATCGTCTTGGCGTCGGAGGCTGTTTTCTCTGGGAAGGGTTTGACCTTTTTCACGGGTTCGGCGCGAGGGGCCATCGTGCAGTGTCCGTTGAAAAGCCCGCCCTCTTCGATGGCGATCACAGGGGCCTGAATGTCGCCGGTGATCCGGCCGGGAGGATAGACTTCGATACGATCGCTGGCATCGATGGTGCCGTTCAACTTTCCCATGACAATGGCCGTACCGACGGTGATTTCGGCATCGACAACGGCTTGCTCGCCGACGATCACCGTGCCGCCACTGCTGGTGATTTTACCCTTGATGGTTCCGTCGAGCCGGATGGTGCCTTGAAAAATCAGCACACCTTCCACACTGGCATCGGGCCCTAAAAACGTCGATATCGAATCCGCTTTGGGTCCTTTTTTTAACATGAGTCGATCTCCTCCTGAAGGTTATTTGGATGTGAATGTTTGCGTCCGCGCAATTCCAATCGAACGCGGATCGGATGGTAAACGGCTGAACACCAGCATCATTCCAGGGTAAAGCGCCGCATACTGACGTTGATGAGCAGTCCGATGGAAACCATCATCGTTGCAATCGAGGATCCGCCGTAACTGATAAACGGCAACGGGACCCCGACCACGGGCATCAGTCCCATGACCATTCCGATATTGACGAACACCTGCCAAAATATCATGGCCGAGATCCCCACCGCCAGAATATTTCCGAATGGATCCCGACAACTGTAGGCCACGTTCAACCCCCACACGATCAGCAGCAGAAAAACAAGAACCAGGATCGCACACCCGACAAATCCCCATTCCTCGGCAAAAACAGAAAAGATGAAGTCGGTGTGCTGTTCCGGCAGAAAGGAAAGCGCGTTTTGCGTGCCTTTCAAATACCCCTTGCCAACCAACATCCCGGACCCGATGGCAATCTTTGATTGTATGATGTGGTATCCCGCGCCCAAGGGGTCCCGGTCCGGGTTTAAAAATGTGAGGATGCGCTGTTTCTGATACTCCTTCAACACAAACCAGACCATGGGTACGGCGAGCAGGCCGGCAAACATCAACGACAACAGAGACCGTTTTTCAATCTTGACGAAAAGGGTCATGGAACCGGCGATAATGACCAGCAGCAAGGCGGTTCCCAGATCCGGCTGCTTGATGATCAATGCGGCGGGCACCAGCACCAGCACCGCGGGAATGAACAGGTCGCGCAGGGTAAATCCACGGGTGTTGGCATTTTTGGAATAGTATCGCGCCAGAACGATGATAATGGCGAGTTTGGCCATTTCCGACGGCTGCACGGAGACAGGGCCCAAAACCAGCCAGCGCTTGGAGCCGCCCGCATATTTGCCGAAGAGCAAAACCGCAACCAGCGCCGCCAGGCAAAATATATAGACCGCAAAGGCGTAACGATCCAGCAGCTTGTAGTTGAACAAGCAGGTGATGACCATCAAGACCAAGCCGCCGAAAAACCAGGTCATTTGTTTGAAGTAAAGCGTTTTTTCGAGTGTCATCGGGTCGGCGGTGACCACGCTGTAGAGTGTGGTCAGCCCGATTCCACCGAGCACGATGGCAAGGCCGAGCAGGCCCCAATCGAAGTATTGAACAAATTTACGGTCAAACATGGTCCACCATTTCAACTTCGGATTTCGGTCATTGTGATTTGGTAAGTTTCCGATCCAGAAATGTGCAATTTTCTGCAAGTTCAAGAAAATCGGTGGCATTGCGCGGAGGCGTACTCCTGTGCGCCGCACAAGCGATTCCGCCGATAGACGCCGAAATTGCGGAAAAGGGCCATTTCTGGATGGAAACTAACTCAGTTAGCGCCGGCCGTTTTGTGCTCGGCCACTAGCGGCGAGCCCGGTCTAAGCCGCTCACGAAGCAGATAGGTCTTGATCATTTCCCGGGCGATCGGCGCACCGGCCCCGGATCCGTGTTCACCATGCTCGACGACGACCGCAATCGCTATTTTCGGTTCGTCGGACGGCGCAAAAGCGACAAACCATGCGTGGTCCTTCAGGTGGTCGGGCGTCGGCGGCGGATCCTCGGCCTCTTCTTCCTTGCGCCCGACGACTTGAGCCGTGCCAGTTTTACCACTGATCGGCAAATCGAAAAGACGCGCGCCCCTGGCCGTTCCCCTTTTACCGTTGACCACTTCCCGCAATCCCTTTTGCACGATAGCCAGGTTCCTGTCGCTCACGGGCAGCTGGCCGGCGACAACCGGGTCAACCGCTTTGACGATCCGACCGTCCGCCGATTCGACGTTCATCAAAATCTGCGGCTGGTATCTCTTTCCGCCATTGGCGATCGCAGCGGTCATGACCGCCATCTGCAGCGGTGTGACAAGATTGAAACCCTGTCCGATGGCGATTGACAGCGTCTCGCCCTCCTGCCACTCGACACCGGTGCGGCGCTTTTTCCAGGCCGCGGTCGGAATCAATCCTTTCGCCTCGTGAGCCAGATCGATGCCTGTCGGCAAGCCGAGACCGGCCGCTTTGGCATACCAGGCCAGCCGATCGACACCCACGGCCAATCCAACCTGATAAAAAAACACGTCGCAGGACTGCGTAATCGCCTGAACGACATTGACGCATCCGTGCCCACCTCTTTTCCAACATCGGTAATTACGGCCTCTGAAGCGGTAGGAACCGGGGCAGCAGAAGACGGTTTTCTCGTTGATGACCCCCTCTTCGAGACCGGCAAGGGCGGTCAAGATCTTGTAGGTCGAAGCCGGGGGATATTCACCCTGAACTGCGCGGTTGGTCAGCGGCTTGGTGGGATCGGAGATGAATTCCTGCCACTGTTCGTGCGACAAACCGCTGACGAAGGCATTCTGATCGAAGGTGGGGCTGCTGACAAGGGCAAGAATCTGGCCGCTCGACGGTTCGACGGCAACCGCCGCGCCGGTGACGCCTTCCAGAAGTTCTTCGGTCTTCTTCTGAAGCTCCGAGTCGATGGTCAGAAAAATGTTGTAACCGGGCGTAGCGGGAACGGTGTCCAGGACCCTGACGACCTGGCCGGTGGCATTGACTTCGACTTGGCGGCCGCCGCTTTTGCCCCTCAGGTAATTATCGAAGACCTTTTCGATGCCGTTCTTACCGATCAAATCACCGCTCCTGAGGTCCGTATACCGGCCGCTGTTCAACTCGCGGGGACTGATCTCACCGAGATATCCCAGCAGATGAGAGGCGCTCTGATGGTTCAGGTAATGTCTGAGGGGTTTGACGTTGACATCGATGCCGGGCAAGTCGTAGCGGTGCACTTCGACCAGGGCCAGGTTATCCCGGCCGATATCCTGAATCAACGGAACGGGTTTGTAGGAAAGCGCGCCCTTCTGGATCTTGATTTGTTCGTTGAGTTCCTCGGCCGGTACCTTGATATAGGTCGACAATCGCGCAAGGGTCTCATCCACCGGCTTGGCATCCCTGGGAATGATGCTCAAGTCGTAGGAGGGCCGGTTGTCGACCAGCATTTTTCCATTACGGTCGAGTATAATTCCCCTGAAAGGCTCGATGCGCTGCAAACGGATGCTGTTGTTTTCCGAAAGACGCCGGTATTCTTGGCCCTTTATCACCTGTAGAAAAAAAAGACGCACGAAAAGAACGGTCATACAGGTGACCATTACCAGGATGACGCCGATGAT
>JARFQH010000248.1 GCA_029287875.1 Desulfobacteraceae bacterium
CGATCTGCGCCGGGATATCGGCCAGCATTATAAAATAGAGGAAAGAATCTTCTCTTCAAAATAAGTAAAACCCCTTTTTTAGGGGGCCTTATTTATTTCAAATATTGGTGGCGATGCAGGGATTCGAACCCCGGACACTGCGGATATGAGCCGCATGCTCTAACCGACTGAGCTACATCGCCATGTCATTACTGATAAATGCGTAATACCGACGGCGTTTTGCACCGCGGGCCCTTTTAGCAACTCCCCTCCCTGTAGTCAAGAAGAAAACCCCAGAGCCTGCTCAAGGCCTTTTCATCTGAAAATGAAAAGGGTTTTTCGGCGGCAGTCCATTGTTTTATAGGCCGGGGATATAGAATGCACTGATCGATGGCCAGCCCGCAAATCGGACAAATTCCGCACGGGTTCATAAAGCCGGGAAGTGGCACTAGGACGGCCGCTGGTGTGGTGATGAGGCGGTTCCGCCGACCAGCAGAGAGCTTGAGATGGAGTTGACCGCTCGTGGAAGCAAGCCGTTTGACTCCGGTCGATACGCCGCAGCCCCGCCAGCAGCGCTACGGCCGCCCCTCACCAAAATCGCAGTGGTTCTTGTCCTTTGGTCTCGTGAAAAAATAAGTTGGTGATTTTGGGCGTTGAGGCGCCCGACCGGCAAGGCATAGAATCGAAGGGATATCTGGATATTCCTTGATTTTGCACCAGCAGCCGGAAAGGACGTATCGGCGTCTCAAATGGTAAGTTATTTTTAAGTGAGCCCTTTGGTATCGGTCCTATTTGGCCTTCTGAGAATCGGCCACTTCGACCGTGTACTCGTCCGGATCCTTGGGCAAATTTGAGAAGACGATCATAAACGGCACTGTTGCGCCTTTTTTGACACCCAAGTTTTTTCTCTCTTGACCGAAACGGTTTTGCAGCTTTTGGTCGATGACCGCCTGGTCTATTACACCCAGATCACTGTCAGGCAGGACGTTTCCGGCATAGACGGTTTTTTCGAGCTCGAGTTTGCGCCCCTTGGAATAGATCTTGCCGGTGACACGAATAGAACTGCGGGGATCATCGTAGTCGTTTTTGACCTTACCGCTAACGACATAAAGCGCTCCAAGCTTTTCATTTGTGACGAAACGCCCGTTAACGTCTTTTTCATTGATGGCGATTTTCAGGTTCCCGGCATCTTCGACCTTCGGTCCTAACAGATCACTGACATAAGGAATTTTAACGCCCTTTAACTTGTCGAGGTAGGGAATGTCGATACCTAAAAACTGCGCTGCGAAGATTGCCCCGGCCCCCACGGCCACCAGAAGAACCAGAACGAACAGCGCGCGCATCATGCCGCCGCTTTGTTTCTTCGCGGTCTCGGCCAGTACGGCCTCTTCCAGTAATTCGGTTTCAGGATATGTCTCCTCGCTGTCGGCATCGAGGTCTTTACCGTCTTCAGAAAGCGCGCCCATATCAAAGGCGTCGGCAACGGCATCCCCCTCAGATGCAGTCACTGCAGCCGTTGCCGACTCTGCGGCGTGATCGGTCTCTTCTTCGACTTCGAACTCCAGGTCGCCGGCCACGCCCGCGGCGGATTCAGCACCGGTTTCAACATCTGGAACGGGCATCTCCTCCAGATCGAACTGCAGGTCAATATCATCATCTTCTGCCTGTGACGCATCGCCGGACGGCTCTTCAGCGAGTTCAAGCATGTCATCCAGGTTCGACAAATCAAATTCGGCATCCTCAATGTCATCGATTGCCGCCGTTTCCGGCGCCTCAATTGAGGTGTCTGCCACATTGGATTCGTCGGAGTCGAATTCAAGGTCAAATTCTTCGGTCGACACAGCCGACACGCCTTCCGCTTCCGGTTCGTCATGCGCCAGCTCGAGCATGTCGTCAAGGTCAGCAGCGCCGGATTCTTCGTTTGCCAGCGTCGGTTCGTCGGTCAAGTCCGTTTGGATAGCCGGCGATTCTGATTCCGCGCTTTTCTGATCGGCCGTGGCTTCGACAGCGTCTTCTCCCAACAGCTCGTCCAGTCCGGTCAAGTCGAATTCGTCGTTTATTTCGACGTCGTCCGGTGCGGCAGCGTTCGTTTTTTCTTCGACGCCATCGAATGCAGGATCCAAATCGAGATCGAGGTCGAATTCGGCATCGTCCTCTATGGAATCCTGCGGCAGCGGAGTGTCTTCGGCCTTTTCAATCATCTCTTCGAGCTCCGCCAGATCCAGTTCTTCGGTTGCCTCCGTACCGGCTGCCGTATCCTTATCCGCCGGTGCATCGGCTTCCAGATCGAGCTCCAAATCCAAATCCTCCGCTTGATCGCCGGCTGCCGGTTCACCGGTCTCGTCGTGGCCCAAATCAAGCAAGCTGTCCACATCGGACAGGTCGAGCTCCTGGGTTTCGTCGAATTCAACTTTCACATCGGACACGACCGATTTTTCCTCCGAACCGGGATCGAGTTCAAAGTCGAGGCTGTCCGATTCTGAGCCGCCGGTGGCATTGTCGAAATCCATGTCGAGTTCGAAATCAAGATCATCTTCCGTCCCGGTGTCCGCCGCAGCGGCACCTTCGGCCGATCGAGCGGCATTAGAATCTGCAGCAGCATCTTCGAGGCCCTCAAAGTCGAGGTCGAAATCGATTTCATCGGTTGTCGGTCCGGTCGCTTCGGCACCGGCCGTTTCGGTGTCAAGATTGTCGAAGTCAAGATCCAGATCGAAATCCATCGTTTCGGTAGACCCGTCGGTGACGCCTGTGGTTGTGGCAGCGTCATCTGCGAGCGAATCGAGATCGAGCTCGAAATTCAGATCGTCGGTGTCGCTATCAGCGGTTATTGCGCCGATGTCGGCAGCAGCTGCAAAATCGGCGGCGTCGAAATTAAGATCATTATCGTCCATCGCGACATCGCCTGCAGCCGCAAGGCCCGCACCCGGCTTTTGGTCGACGTCCAGATCGAGCGATTTCTCGATGGCGGCCAAGTCCAGATCATCGAGACCCGCTACGCCCGCAGCCGCGGCCGTGCCGGTAGACAGGTCTTCCGGCCCGGTGTCTGTCTGCGCCGCCAGTGCCGGCGGATGAACAACAAAAACACTCCGGCACTTGGAACAACGGACTTTGGATCCGGATGGTTTGATCAGGCTCTCATCAAAGCTGAAACTCGTATCGCACTTTTCACAGGTTAAGATCATGGCTGTCCCCAACGATTAGAATTGTAGGTCATATACAGCGGGTAAATGACGGTATCCCTCGGCATAGTCGAGACCGTAGCCGACCAAAAAACCCTTCTCGATAACGCGGCCGACATAATCGACTGCAATGTCACTTTGACGTCTTTCGTGTTTGTCGATTAGGGCGCAAACCCGCACGCTTCTTACCTTCAGTGTTTTCAAATGTTCAATCAAAAACTTGATTGACAGACCGGTATCGACAATGTCCTCGACGACGAGAACATCCTTGCCGCCGATATCGATTTCGATTTCCTTGGTCAGGCAGACGGTACCGCAGGAACTGGTGTTGCATCCGTAACTGGCGAGCCGAATAAAATCGATTTTAACCGGAATTGTCAGGTGTCGGATAAGATCGGCCAGAAAAACGAAGGCCCCCTTCAGGACGCCAACCAGAATGACCTCACGGTCTTTGTAATCATGTGAAATTTGTTGCGCGAGATCGGATACCGTCGTTTCGATTTCTTCCTGACTCAAGACGGGTTTGAGGTCTGGCATCGTTTTGGAAACTTCCCACTCGATTCATCGACGTCATCTGGACCATCACCGCGTAATACAATGTCAATATTGCCACAAAAAGGCTCTTCTTGTCAATAATTTTAAAGAATTACAGGCCCGAATGTGCCAAATTCCGGATAAGATCCTTCTGTTCGCTGGTCAGTTTCTTGGGAATATCGATGTGAATGCGGACGTAGAGGTTGCCACGCTTGCCGCCCTGCATGCTTGGCAGTCCGTGACCGGATAGCCGCATTTTTGTGCCGTGACGGGTCCCCGGCGGGACTTTTAGACTTAGCTCTCTTCCGTCCGGGGTCGGAATAGATAGGGTCGTGCCAAGAACCGCCTCGCTCAGTTTGATGTCGCGGTTGGTGGTCAAATCCTGCCCTTCCAAGCTGAACATGGGATCATCGATAATTTTGGCTTGAACATAAAGATCGCCCGTCGGTCCGCCGTATGGGCTCGCCTCGCCCTTTCCGCCCAGGCGCAGTTTCTTGCCGGTCGTCATTCCTTTTGGAATTTTGACCGTGATCCTCTCCGAGCGGCCTTTATGATCAAAGCTGATGGTCTTGCGGGTACCGTTTATAACTTCCTGAAGCGTCAAGGGAAGCTCGTAGACGAGATCCGACCCCTTGACCTGTCGCGGCTTTTGGCCATAATTGCCGAAGGGTGAGCCACCGCCGAATGGGTTGCCGGAACCGTAAGTGAAACGTACATTTCCACCGCGGCCGCCGATTCCGAATTCCCGCAGGATGTCGCTGAAGTCGAAGCCCCGGAAGATGTCCTCCTGCGAGAATCGCTGGCTGAACCCCTCG
>JARFQH010000280.1 GCA_029287875.1 Desulfobacteraceae bacterium
AAGCGCTCTGGTTTCGAAGTGTGCGGGGACGAAAAGCGCTTACCGTGCGATCCTGGCTGAGGAAAATACCCGTCAGTATCAGGAGAGCCGCCAGATACTGAGTCGGTGTGAACTGCTCGCCCAAGATCAGCCAACCCAGAAGAACCGAGAAAACCGGGATCAGGTTCACAAATGCGGACGCCTGGCTGACCGGGATGCGGCTGACGCCGAAATTGTAAAGCCCGTAGGCCCCAAAACTGATAAACGCCCCGAGATATATGATGGCCAACGTGCCTCCGAGATCGAACTGCAACGGCAATCGGGTCGACGGCAGAAACAGAATCGGCAGGTAAAAAATGCTGCCGACGAAGGCCTGAAAAGCGGTCAGAAGTAAGGGACTGTAACGGGCAGTGAGTCTTTTGAGTGTAATGATGTAACCGACGGCACACACCATGGCGACAAACTCGAGAAAATTGCCCAGAGGAGGATTGGGTGCCGACGGTGATGCTGCGCCGCTCAAGCTCAGCCAGACGGCACCGCTGATGGCCAGTGCAAAGCCGAGCAACGTCTTGAGGGCAATGGTTTCTTTCAGAAATACTCGCGCGGCCACGGCAACCATCAGTGGTAATAGGGCTGAGATCATACCGGCTTGGGAGGCGGCGGTGTTCTCTATCGCCTTGGCTTCAAACAGAAAATAGAGACAGGGTTCGCAAAAAGCCATGAAAAGAATCTGTTTCCAGTCTCCCCGGTGAAAGGTGACGGCCCGCCATCGGTGAATGAAGAATAGAAAACAGACGCTGGCCACCAGCATGCGGCCGAATATCACCACCATCGGGTGATAACTGCGAAAAGCGAGTTTCAAGACGATAAACGAACTGGCCCACAGCATCATCGCCGCGACAAGTCCGGCAACTGGAAGCCAGTTTGACCGAGTTTGCATCACGGGGCACCTTCACTGCCGCATTTGAAAATTCTCCGATAGATCCTTGAGGGCAAGGCGAGGCCCCTGTCGATCGAGGGAGAAAGATTCGTCCTCTACCACGATTCACGGTAAAATAAAACCTCCGTTCGAAGGCGAAAACAAAAACGAAACCGATTGGCCTTTCGTTCTACCGCACGCATGTGGTGCTTGACGCCTCCTCATCCGACGGCTAATATGACACCGGTTACACTCTTTATTGTCGTAAAAATAAGCGGCGTTCGCATCGATACGGTCGTGATCATTGCGGACGGTCGACTGGAATGGATTTCACATAATCGAAAGGAAGGCCCAATCAATGGCTCAGCAATACTCTTCTTTATCAACCAGAGAATTTTCCGAACTGACCGGCATTGCCGTCTCAACCGTCAATCGTCTGTTGCGGGAAGGGAAGATCAAGGGGGTGAAAACCGCCGGAAAGTGGAAAATTGACAAGACTGAAATGACGGCCAAGGCGATTCAAGCCATCCTGAAACCGCCAGGTAAGGGGGGGGCGGCACCCGGTAAAATCGACCGGATGGCTGCCAAGAAGGAAAAGGTGAAGGGGCCGGGGGTTCCCACAGGCGGTATTTCAGCCGCCGCAGGCACAAAAGCAACCTCTGGAACCTCGGCCGACGGCGCCCAGACATATTCCGTGACCGAATTTAGTGGTTTAACTTACCTGACCGAATACGGTGTGCTCGAATTCCTGAAAAAAGGACGTTTGCAAGGGATCAGGGATGAAAAAGGACAGTGGCGACTGGGAGCCGACAATCTCCGGAACCCCGGTATGCGTCACCTACTCCGTTGACATACTCCCGGCCGATCATCTCTTTTGTGCCTTCGAAAAAGGCAGCGCGGCATTCAAGTTCTCGACGACCTGCTGCTCCTGGCGGTTGATCTCGTCGATGTGCTCTTGCAGGATCTGAGCCAGGCTCGGGTCGTAGAACCGGTGCAGGCTGTGGTTGGCCACCGCTTCGAAACCACGTCGAACTTTGTGGGGCGAACCGGCGCCCGGATCGAAAAGACCGACCCCGTGACGGATCGCCCACTCGATCGGGCTGTAATAGCAGGCATTGAAATGCAGGTGATTTATTTTTCTAGCACACCCCCAGTAACGTCCGTACAATCGATCATTTTTGGTCAACAAGAAAGAAAGGCCCACGGGGAGTTCGTTTTCCGGCCCGTCAAAAGCCGCCATCAGCAACAACCGGTGGCGGAAACGATGATGCAGGCCTTCAAAAAAAGCCTTTGTAAGGTATTTGCAACCCCATGGACCGTACTGATCATTGGTACGACTGTAATAGGTGTACATCAATGGAAATAATTGGCGGGGAATCTCCGCGCCGGTCAACGGCTTGATGCAAATTCCGGCGCGTTCCGTGCTCCTGCGCTCACGGCGGATGTTACGGCGCTGGTTGGTGTTGAATATCGCCAGGTAATCCTCGAAAGAGTGAAAGCCTCTGTTATTCCAAGCATAACTTTGATGCTGCCAGGCGATAAACCCCAGCGACTCCATTTGTGCCTTCCATTCCGGATCGACGAAGAGAAAACTGCAGCCGACGATTTTGTTGGTGTAACAAAAGGAATCGATGGCGTTGACCATCAACCGCGTCACCTGAGCGGCATCCGAGCTGGGATCGATCAGGAAACGGTAACCGACCACCGGTGAGAAGGGACTCATCCCGACCAGCTTGGGATAGTAGCGAATTCCGAGACGCTGCGCCAAGTGAGCCCAGGCATGATCAAACACGAATTCACCGTCGCTGTGACCCTTGGCGTACAACGGGGCGGCACCGACGAGGCGATCTCCCGACCAGACCGTCAGATGCAACGGCTGCCAGCCCGTTTCCGCCCGCGCACTGCCCGAATCTTCAAGCAGATGCAGCCATTCCCACTCCAGCAGCGGGGTTTTCAACGGCAGCGCGAGCGTATTCCATGCCGACCGATCAATGTCGGACATACGCGATTTCCAGACAATCGAGTAGGTCGGGCCGGGTTCGGCTTTGGTCGCTTTTCGAGACAACATGGTTCACCAACGGTCTTGCAGTTCAGTGCCGACTTTGGCCGCAAGCATCCGGTTTAATCGAAGAGGAAACTGTTAAGTTTAATAGAGACAAGGTAGGTATCTCCGAATTTCTGTCAAGCAAAAGGATGGGACGGCCAGCTGGAATGGGCAATGGGAGGCGCCGCGGCGAAGTAAGCAAAGAATCGCGCCGTCGCCGATAGCCGCTAAACGGCGTAGGGAAGAGGCTCAGAGAGGAGCGGCATCCTTAAAATCTTTCGATGATCTTTCCCTTGTCGATGAAGGCGGCGATGTCGTCGCGGGCATTCAGCAAAACCGTCATCGCCCGGGCAAGCTCATCGAAAACCGGGTCTTCCTCTCCCAGCCACTCCCGCGCCTCTTTCATTATCTGCTCACCGCTTTCAAGGAATCCATTGATGCGGCTCAGCAGAGCCTTGCGCTTTTGGTGCTTTTCTTTTTCTTTTGTGATGACCGGCATCAGGCGCTGGATCGAATATTCGACCAACGCGTCGCGCGGGGTCTGAAAGTTTACCGAGGCCAGCTCCAGGCTGTTGAGTGTCCGGCGGCTGAGAACAAATGTTTTTTGAACGCGACTGGGTTCGTCGAACTTCGTTGTCTGGACTTCGCGCGCAATGACTTCCAGCGCCTTGATATCGTCCACCAGATGATCGAAAAGGGACTTCTGTTTGATACCCAGGTGAATCGATACGGCACTCATGGTTTCAATGGCCTTGGCCGTCAGTTTGAAAGTGGCCCGCACCGACTGCCGCCCCCGCAGGTCCCGTGAAGACGGTTGTGGCAACATGTCGTCGCGGAGCTGGTTTTTATGGTTTTCATCTTTCATTTCCAAATCTCCCCTGGTCCGATGATGACGACAAATGGCCAATTACTTGATTAATTTCAAAGTTTAAGTAATAGAATATTAATTACAATTATTTGATTGTCACCATAACAAATGTATTTAGCAGAGTGTCCGGCAAATTGACAGAAAATTCAATCCGAAAAGGGCGGCGATGGTCAACCGCCGCCCCTATCATCAGTTGACTTCCTCGTATTCGGCTTCCACGACCTCCTCGTCTCGGCTTGAGGCCGATGGATTGGCTCGCGAACGGCTTCCTTCCGGTGCGCGGTCTTGGCCGGCTCCAGCAGCCGTTGGTTGCTGATAAACCCCCTCTACAAGGCGCTGAGAAGCGTGGCGCAATTCTTCGGTCAGCCGTTTGATGTCACCCGTATCCGCGCCGTCGATGGCCCGTTTCAGGTTGGCGATAGCCTCTTCGACCCGTGACCGATCTTCCGCACCGGTCTTGCCACCCAACTCCACGAGTGACTTTTCGGTAGAGTGGATCAAGGCGTCGGCGGTATTGCGGGCCTCCACCCGATCACGCTTGAGCTGGTCTTCTTCAGTGTGCAGTTCGGCCTCTTTGACCAGCCGGTCGATGTCTTCACGGCTGAGACCGGAAGAATGGGTGATCTTGATCGACTGCGCCTTGCCGGTGGCCTTGTTGGTGGCCGAAACCTCAACGATGCCGTTGGCGTCGATGTCGAAGGCGACCTCGATTTGCGGTACACCCCTGGCCGCGGGTGCAATCCCCGTCAACTCGAAGCGACCCAGCGTTTTGTTGTCGATCGCCATTTCACGCTCGCCTTGCAGTACATGGATCGAGACCGCCGGTTGATTGTCCTCGGCCGTGGTGAAGATTTCGCTCTTTCGGGCCGGTATCGTGGTGTTCCTCTCGATCAACTTGGTCATGACCCCACCCAAAGTTTCGATTCCAAGAGACAAAGGCGTGACATCCAGCAGAAGAACGTCTTTTACGTCACCTTTCAACACGGCGCCTTGAATGGCGGCCCCCAAAGCGACAACTTCATCCGGATTGACGCCTTTGTCGGGCATTTTACCGAAAATCTTCTGCACGCGCTCCTGCACCGCCGGCATGCGGGTCATACCGCCCACCAGGACCACCTCGTCGATGTCGGTGGCCGCCAAGCCGGCATCCTTGAGCGCCATGCGGCAGGGACCCTCCAACTTGTCGAGCAGGTCCGAGACCAGGTTTTCGAGTTTCGTGCGGGTGATCTTCAGGTTCAGGTGTTTGGGACCGTTGGCATCGGCCGTGATGAACGGCAAATTGACGTCGGTTTCGAATGTGCTCGATAGCTCCATCTTGGCCTTTTCGGCGGCCTCTTTGAGACGTTGCAGAGCCATTTTATCTCTTCTCAGGTCGATACCCTGATCCTTTTTAAATTCGTCGGCAAGGTAATCGATCAAGTGCAAATCGAAATCCTCACCGCCGAGATGGGTGTCGCCATTGGTCGCCTTGACCTCGAACACACCGTCCCCTATTTCGAGGATGGAAATGTCGAACGTTCCGCCACCCAGATCGAACACCGCGATTTTTTGGTCCTTTTTCTTGTCCAAACCATAGGCCAGAGAAGCCGCCGTTGGTTCGTTGATGATTCTCAGGACGTTGAGACCGGCGATTTTACCGGCATCCTTTGTCGCCTGGCGTTGGCTGTCGCTGAAATAGGCCGGAACCGTTATGACGGCGTCGGTGACCGGTTCTCCCAAAAATTCCTCGGCCGCCTTTTTCATACCGGCCAAAATAAATGATGAAATCTCAGCCGGGCTGTAAGCTTTACCCTTGAGATTGATTTGAACATCACCGTTTGCGGCCTTTTCAATCTTGTACGGCAGATTTTTAATGTCGTTCTGGACTTCCGTTGTATCGTATCGTCTGCCCATCAACCGCTTGACGCCGAAAACCGTATTTTCTGGATTGGTGATGGCTTGACGCTTGGCGATCTGACCCGCCAAGCGCTCACCGCCGTCGGTAATCGCCACTATAGACGGCGTGGTTCGTCCGCCTTCGGGATTTGTTATAACCTTTGCTTCGGTTCCCTCCATTATGGCCACGCAAGAGTTGGTGGTACCGAGATCGATTCCTATTATTTTATTCATTGAATAGTCCTCCTTGTACGGATAGAATCCTATAGGCTTTGAGATAAAGGTTTTGGACTGCGTTATCGGTCGTCGGCGTATTACAATACAGCCTTCTCCCTCTGGCCTTGCCCAAACCTTTATCTTAAAGCCTATAGTAAGTCTTTGGTTGATCAAACAGGTCGAATTCACAAAGATGCTTTGTTGACAAATATAAATTTATTTTTCATTTTGTCAATAAAGAATAACATTATTTTTTTATATTATTTGTATAAGTAATAAAAGGGCCGAATATTTTTCCAGCCAGGTGGAAACCATTTGAGACAGGCATGAGCTTGTTTTCATGGGCTCCGTGGTTAACATGTTTTTAGAAATGGAATTGATATTCCGATTTCAGGGAAAGGGGAACAATGCGAACGGTTTTAAAGTCCATCGGTCGGATAATAAACACTTTCTGGAAAGGAGTGACCGTCCTTCGGGGGGTATTCCTGAACCTGCTTTTTATTGCCCTTGTCGTTCTGGCGGTCGGTTTACTTTTATCGGGCACTGAAGATCTTTTTCCATCAGGGTCCGCACTGGTATTGGCGCCGGCTGGGAAAATCGTCGAACAATCTACCGAAACGCTGCTGGTCGATCGTTTCTACGGCACAACAACGGGGGCCGAGACGGTTCTCAGAGACCTTATCGATGGTGTCGACGCCGCCAGGAATGACCCAAAAATCAAAATCCTTGTGCTCGACCTCGAGAAACTGGAGGGGGCTGGAATCAGTCAACTGCAGGAGATCGGTGAGGCTTTGAAGCGGTTTAAAGCCGAGGGAAAAACCATTGTTGCCTTCGGTGACAGTTACGATCAGCGACAATATTATCTGGCCGCGCATGCCGATCGGCTATACCTGCATCCTATGGGACAGGTTTGGTTGAGCGGGTTGGGGATTTACCGCCACTATTTCAAGAGTGCTTTGGACAAACTCCAGGTCGAATTTCATGTTTTCAGAGTTGGTATCTACAAATCGGCCCTGGAACCCTTTATGCGAAACGACATGTCCGCGGATGACAGGGAATCCAACCAGGCCTGGCTGACCGTGCTGTGGGAGGCTTACACGAGCGATGTGGCCGCCCTGCGCAGGCTGCCGGCTGAGCGAATCGACGACTACATCAACAACCTGGATGTCAACCTTGCCGAAGAAGGTGGTGACGCCGCCCGGCTGGCATTGAAGTCCGGTCTGGTAGATGAACTGAAAACCCGGGATGAGGTCAGGGATGAACTCATCCGCTTGGTTGGAGAGGATGAAAACGGGGAGAGCTATAAAAAGGTCGCGTTCGAGACTTACATTTCGAGCATGCTCCCAAAACTTCGGCGCCCTGGCACGGAAAGCAGTCGGGTCGGTCTGATTGTGGCCGAGGGCATCATTATGGACGGAAAGCAGCCTGCCGGCCGGATCGGCGCTGAATCGACGGCAGAACTGATCCGCCAGGCACGTGAGGACGAGAAAGTCAAAGCCGTGGTGCTGCGGATAGACAGCGGCGGCGGCAGTGCCGTGGCCTCTGAGATTATTCGACGCGAGCTCGAATTGACGCGCAAGACCGGTAAACCGGTCGTCGTCTCCATGAGTTCAATCGCCGCATCGGGTGCCTACTGGATTTCGGTGGCAGCCGACGAAATATGGGCCTTACCCACGACCATCACCGGTTCTATCGGAATTTTTGCCGCCCTGCCCACATTTGATAAAACGTTGAAGGCTATCGGGATCAGCGCGGACGGTGTCGGAACAACCCGCCTGTCCGGTGCTTTCGATCTCAGCCGTCCGCTCAATCCGCTCCTCGCCGATGCACTGCAGCTGCAGATTGAAAGGGGGTATCAGCGGTTCATCGAACGGGTGAGCCGGGGGCGCAACATGGCCCCGGAGGCAGTGGAAAAAATAGCCCAGGGCCGCGTTTGGGCCGCTCAAACCGCAAAGGGCCTGGGTCTGATCGACAAATTCGGAGGACTTGAGCCGGCTGTCGTAAGTGCAGCGAAACTGGCCAAGCTTGATAAATACGACCTTGTGGTCATTGAACAACCCCTGACGGCCAGGGAGCGCCTGGTCAAAAGGCTGAGCCGGCTGATCGGCATCCTTATATCCGGCGCCAGGAGTCTCCGGGCGGAAAAGGTCCTTCACACTTTCGGGTTTGCCCTGAATGATCGTGAAATCGAAGCCGTCCTTCAGATCGGGGATCCCGGCCGCGCGTATGCGCTCTGTCTTGAGTGCTTGGCTCTCGGCGACTGACCGTTCACAATACGAAGGAAAAATCCGATGGTGAGATTCGATTCGACTCGGAAGTCGATGTCTCAGAGGTTCCGGAGGTTCATGACAAGACCGAGGCTTATTGCATCAACTGCGCCTGGCACGGTCGTTTCGACATGCTGAAAAAACCGAAGCCTTAAAAACGGCATATCACTGACGCTACGATGTCACCTCACCAAGTTGAAGTACCGGTTGTAAACTAACGCAGCTCGATTTCGCGGTACGGTAGATCGAGTTGTGCGGCCAGTCGATCGAGATTTTCTTCCAGGGTCTGCACGCCGTTTTGGTTCCGGCCTACCGGAATCGTCTTATCCGCGACCACAAACACTTGGATGCGCCCTGGGTCCAGATAGCGTCGCGCCAGGTCCTCGAGTTCAGAGGTACTGGCTCCAATGTAGGCGTCCTGAATTCGATCTAGCGTGTCCAGCGGTTCCCCGCGCATCCGGTAGCGGGCATACGTCGTAACCAGATCATGAGGCGTGTCGACGTTAAACACAAAACTGTTGAGTGATTCGAGGCGCTTGCGTTCCAGTTCGTCCTGTGGAATTCCCCGTCGAAGCTCCCGCATGATATCCACGGTCTCGGCGATCGCCATACCGGTTTTGTCACCCTTGCATCCGATGTATCCGATCAATATCCCGGCATTCCACTTGTAGGTCTGGAAAAACCCTGCCGAATAGACCAAGCCCAGGTCATCCCTCAACCGGGTGTACATCAACGAGTCGCTTCCTCCAAAAATGTCCGTCAACAGCCGCAGTTTCCAGAACGCAGGGTCCGATCTCTTGGGGCCACTCAGGTTCAGCACCACCTGTGACTGAACCTGACCCGCTTTGGGTACGAGGGCGAGAACGGGAGGGGTCGCTGATGGGTCCGCCAAGCGCCGTTCGGGTGCCCGGTCGGTGGGCAAACTCTTCATCAATCGTCCGACGCCTGCAACCGCGGCCTCCTTGGAGATGTCCCCGGAAACAGCCACCACCATGTTAGATGGGACAAAGTAGGTGCGCAGGAAACGCTTCAAATCTTCCCGCTCGATCGTCGGGATCGTTTGAAGCCCCTTAAGGGGATCACGGCCATAGGGGTGCCCGTTGAAATGCCAAATCGCCCCTTCACGCATGGCCACCGCCTGGGCGTTCTCACCCTGGCGTTTCAGTCCGATTAACGTCTGTTCCTTTACAACGTCCACCACATCGGACCGGAATGCCGGTTGAGTCAGGATTTCCTTCAGCAGGTCCAGCCCATTCTCCCATTCATCCTTGAGAACCGACAGCCGGATGGTAGTGTCTTCCTCGCCCACCGATACCGACACTTCGATGGCATTATCATCCAGCACTTGGGCCAGCGCTTCCGGCGCACGCCGCGCGGTGCCGCCATTGACGAGGCTGCCGTTGATGAGGTCCGCCAACCCGGTTTTGGAGGGGTCAATGTCGACATCGCCGGCTTTCACCAGCAGGGTCAGGTCGATCATCGGGAGCTCGGTATCCCGCATGAAAAACAGGGTGGTGCCGCCGACCGTGGCGGACTCTGCTTGGGAATAGGCTACTTTAACGGGTTTACGCTCGAAAGAGAGCGGATGCCGCCAGCCCTCAGGAGTGGTGTAGATCGATTGATTGGAGAGATTCACCGGAGGCGTGGTGCGAGCGGCAGCTTTGCCACCCACGGACCTAATTTCGTTATACTCTGACGGCGGTTTGTCCGGTTCACCACCGGGGATAACGTAGACACTGGTCTGGTTTTCGTTACGAATAGTGGACCGTGCCACGCGCTGTACATCCTCCGGCGTTACCGCGGCGATGTTGTCGAGGTAAGTGTTTAGATATCGCCACCCGGTTTGAACTTCAAGGGTGGCCAACGTTGAGGCCAAGCTTTCATTGCTTCGCATCCGTTCAATAAAATCCCGCTGGTTGAGTTTTTTGATGCGCTCGAGCTCCCGGTCGGTGACGGGCTGGTTCTTTAGAACCTCGACCTCTGCCAGCAGCAGGTTTTCGAGGTTGCGGCAGGCGTCAAGGTAGGCCCGGCCTCTTTCCTCTTCCGTCTGGTTGTCGCTTTTGAGATTCTGCGGTTCGTTGGGCGATCCACCGAGAATCACCATTCCCCCATAGCGGTTGTCCGGGTTGGCGGCCCAAGCCTCGACCGCCAGACCCTTGTTGATCAGGTTTTGCGTGATGCGGGCACTGCGCCCCTGGCTGAGCAGCATGGTCATCACATCCAGCGCGTAGAAGTCCTTGGTGCCCATCAGGGCCCCATGGAAACCGATCCGCACCAGTGGGGTCCGGGCCCCCTTGAGATGCCGCACGCTGAGGCGCGGGCCTTCCTGGGGTGGTTCTTCCGTAACGGTTTCGGGACTGCGGGTGCCGTTCGGATATCTTTCGAAATATATTTTGGCGAGTCGGCGGGCTTTTTCAACAGTCAGGTCGCCGACCAGGACGCAGACGGCATTGGTCGGATTGTAGTACCGGCGGTGAAACGCCATGGCGTCTGTGGTATTGAAGTTTTCCATATCCGATCGCCATCCGATGGTCGGATTGCGATAAGGGTGGGCGGTGTAAGCGGTGGCATCCAGATCGAGCCATGCGGCACCGGCCGGATTGTTGACATAGCGGAAGGCCCACTCTCGCTGGACCACCTCTTTTTCGACATAGAATTCGCGCCAGGAAGGCTCGAAGATCTGTTCACTGATGATCGAGAACCACTGCTCGAGCATGTCAGACGGCACCGATGCGACATACTGGGTCTGGTCTTGACTGGTAAAGGCATTGATGCCTACGGCACCGTTTTTTCCCAGTTGGGAAGAAAAGGCCTGCGGCACGAAAATACTTTGGACCTCACTGCGCAGGGTGTCCATCTCGGCCAGCTTTTTTTGGATGAGCTCCCGATCGGGGTGGCGGGATTCTTCCTCCCGCAGAACCACCTGGTAGGCGGCTTCGATTTCTTTCTGGAGTTCCTGATCCTTGGCACGGTCCAATGTTCCGAAATTCTTTGTGCCTTTGAACATCATGTGTTCCAAAAGGTGGGCAATGCCGGTTTTGCCTGTCTCTTCGAGCGCCGAACCGGCCCGTATGGCCAACCGGACCGCTACCTGGGGCATTGCCGGGCGGTTGACTACCAAAAAGAGCATGCCGTTGTTCAGCGTAAATTCTTCGACATCAATGTTTGTCTCAAGGTTTGCTTGGGCGCGCGCGCCGAGAACGCTTGCCGTCAACAGCAGTATTGATAAAGTGATTCGCAGCAGTTGTCGCATGCAATAATCCTCCAACGAAATAATTCAGCTTACCGTCAAATGACGGTCCAGTATGGATTGAGTTTTGTGCCCTTGGCTGACGATCTGATTTTTACTTTTTACGTTACTAAGATAGGAAACGTCAGGCACTTTGTAAACCGGGGTCGAGCCCGGAGATACCTTTGTCGCATAGATGCTCTGCCAGTTCGTTTGCCGTGAGCGTCGTTCCGAAACATCTCACATCTGCGCCAGACAACCGGGTTCGAATGGCATCCAGGTGGTAGGGGGTGCCCATCAGCCGCCTTTCCAATTGTGCCGCATGGCCGATGGTATTGATATTTTTTCCAAAACGGATGTCGACGATGCGGCCGCTTGCCACCGCGATCATCGTTTCCAGATAACCGGCAGGCGTCCGACTGCTGCGGCGAATGCGAAAAGCCGGGGCCCTGCCGAAGTTCCATTCCCAGGACCGGTACTTTTCCCTGGAAAGGCGGCAAACCGAATTCCATACTTGGTCAGGAAGAGGGATTTTTTGCAGGCCCCCTTCCCGCTCGGCGATGCACTCGACCAGCTGTTGCTGAATCACATCCATGCCGGAGCCGGGAGGCAGATGATCTGAAATGTTGGTGACATCACTCGAAACCGATTGGCGTGCCCGTGAAATGACGTGCCCTTTGTTCACTTGCAGAGCCCGGCGCAGCCAGACGAGGTCGCTTTTCAACAGCAGGGTGCCGTGCAGGATGATCCGCTTGGTGTTTGAAAATTGCGCATTGCCCGATATTTTTTTACCGGCGACAAACAGGTCGTTTTTGTGATTGAATTCGGCAGCCACGCCCAATTTTAACAGCGCCGAGCGGACCGGTTCGAGGATATGGCTGATGTCTTTCAGGCTTCGCCGGTCATGGTGCCGGATGAAACTGAAGTTCAGGTTTCCATCGTCGTGATAGACCGCTCCTCCGCCCGATATGCGACGCAGCACGTACAGACCGTGTCGGGCCACAAAGGGCAGATTAACTTCTTCAAGGATGTTCTGGTGGCGGCCGACGATAACGGCCGGCTGGTTTACGTACATCATAAAATATGTTCGGTCCGGGTCGAGGTGGCGCAGGGCGCACTCTTCTATGGCCAGGTTGACGTGAGGATCGGACGTATTGTTGTTGTCAATCTGAAAAATCATCACGCGCAATCATCTGTTAAAAGATTGTGAAAGTCAAAAGATCCGTTTATGATGTATCTGATCGGCAATCCGACTCATGACACCCTCTCGATAAACAAGAAGACCGTTCAGGCCTTGGGAGGCACCGTCTGGTATGCGGCGCTGTTTCTGGCAGGCTTAGGCCGCCGGGTGGCGGTTGTCGGCATAGGCGACGATAAAATAAAACGCCGGCTAGCCCGAGGCGGTGTGGATGTCCGGCATTTTTCCGATGCCGGGCCGGTGCCGGTGTTCGAGAACACTTACTCGGCCGGTATTCGAAAACAGAGAGCTTGGCCCGGCGGTGACATTCAGCTTGCCGATGTTCCTCAAGCCGCATTCGATGCGACGGGTTTGCTGGTAGGCCCGGTTTTGCAGGAAGTCGATCCGGCCATCATGCGCACGCCCCGCTCAGGGTGCCTGATGCTGGACGCCCAGGGATTTCTCCGGCAGCTCTCCACTGCCGGAGACGTCATTCTTCGGATGACGCCCGAAGCCGAAACGGCGCTCAGGCATTGTGATATCCTGAAAGTCGACGCAAGGGAGGCGGCCGTCATCACGTCCACCGGTGACGGCGAAACCGCCGGGCGCGTTCTTCATCGGATGGGACCGAAAATGGTCATCATCACCAGAGGCGCAGACGGCGCCCTTTTTTATGACGGGGCCCGCTTTACGCAGATCACCGCTCCGGTGGTAGACGTGGTCGATCCGACCGGCGCCGGCGATGTTTTTTCGGCGGCTTTCCTGGTTCAATATATCGCATCCGGCAATCTTATCGCAGCGGGTCGGTTTGCCGTGACAGCCGCTGCCCTCTCGACCCGGGGTTTCGGTGCATCCGCCCTGCCTTCGGAAGCTGAAATTTCTTCACTGATGAAACGGCACTTTTAAACTCCGGACCGTTACAGTTCCAAGCGGCACAGGCACACCCGACAAGACACGTGTTTTACCGTCCGGCAAAGTGTGCTATGGCTTCTCCGTCGGTCATCAGCATTGAACCCGTAATTCGGGCAAACCGAGAGGGGTTGGAAATGGCGATGAAACGCTGGCGGTGTATCATTTGCGGCTATATCCACGACGGGAATGAGCCGCCGCTGATATGTCCAGTGTGCGGTGCACCCAGAGAACTGTTTGAAGAAATCACGATTTCAGAGGAGCAACCATGATCAGGATCAACGAAAATTATCTGAAGCTCAAAGCATCCTATCTCTTTTCAGATATTGCCAAGCGGGTGGCCGCGTTCCAGCAAACCCATCCGGAACGAGAAATCATCAAACTCGGCATCGGCGACGTCACGCGGGCATTGCCGTCGGCCTGTATTGAAGCCCTTCACCGGGCGGTGGATGAGATGGCCGATGACGACACCTTCCACGGGTACGGCCCCGAACAGGGGTATTCGTTCCTGCGCGAGAAAATCGCCCGCCATGATTATCAGGACCGAGGTGCGGACGTCGCTGCGGATGAGATTTTTGTCAGCGACGGGGCAAAATGCGACACTGGAAACATCCAGGAAATTTTTTCAACCGACATTAAAATCGCCATTCCCGATCCGGTCTACCCGGTCTATCTCGACACCAACGTGATGGCCGGACGCACCGGCGACTACAGCGGCGGCCGCTACGACGGCATCGTTTATCTGGAGGGAAACCGCGCAAACGGGTTCGTACCGGATCTGCCGACCGAACCGGTTGATCTGATATACCTCTGTTTTCCGAACAATCCCACGGGGGCCACGATCGATAAGCCCCGACTCAAGCAGTGGGTCGAATTCGCCAGAGCTCACAAGGCGTTGATTCTCTACGATGCCGCTTATGAATCATTTATTCGCGACGATGCCATTCCGCGGTCGATTTACGAAGTAGAGGGGGCCCGGGAGGTGGCGATCGAGTTCAGGAGCTTTTCCAAAACCGCCGGTTTCACCGGCACACGCTGCGCCTTTACCGTGGTGCCCAAGTCCTGCCAGGCGTACACGAACACGGGCGCAGAGCATGAGGTCCATGCCCTGTGGAACCGACGGCACACCACCAAGTTCAACAGCGTGTCCTACCCGGTCCAAAGAGCCGCCGCGGCGATATACGGCGAAGAGGGTCGCCGTCAGGCCAAAGAGATGACCGATTATTATTTAAGCAACGCTGCGGTCATCCGCCGGGAGATAACGGCGCTCGGCTATGACTGCATCGGTGGAGAGAATTCTCCTTACATCTGGGTAGACGGACGGACGGATTCATGGAAATTTTTCGATCTGCTGCTGGAAAAGGCCGGCGTCGTGTGCACGCCCGGGGCCGGTTTCGGAAAATGCGGCGAGGGCTTTATCCGTATCAGCGCTTTCAACTCCGCTCAAAACGTCGAGAAGGCCATGCAGCGCATTTCTGAAGCGCTAAGAGAAGCCACATAATTTATGCCGATCTCAGCCTTTGCATCCACGACACGGGTGCCCACGGCCACGCCATGGGCATTTATTCAACAGGTTGCACAAGATCCAGATCGTCGTTGCCCTTGTTGCTTGATAGATCACGATCTTCAAGGTTGCACCCGTTCTGAAGACAGAATTTTAAATATTTTTTTTCGGCTTCCTGGAAATCTTCTTCAGAGTAATGCTCCAGGTTTTCTGGGATGCGAAACTCCTTTTTAAGGTTCTGAATCAACAACTTTATGCCGGTTGTTCTGTCTGGCGTATCAGCCATTATGACCCTCTGATCATAAAAAGAGGTGAATGATAGGTTCTGCTCAAGAGGTAAATCCGTCAACAACTGCATTAGCTCTGCCTTACAGGCAGGTCTTTCACCTATCACCCCTGGTAAATTTGATCGGCGATGTCGGTCAGTGTGAAGTCGATCCCGCCGGTTTTGAGCAGGCAAAACATTTTCCGCATGTATTCGGCGTTTTCAATAACGACCTCAACCGCCGGAGAAGATTTGGATAGAAAGTAACGGTGCTCTTCGAGAAGCCGGACGGATTCCTGGAATTTATCGACCAGCAGCGCCAACACCGAATAGTCGGACATGTAGCAGATGGGCAAACATGCGCCGCTCAGATGAGGTAAGTCAACGGCAGCGAGATCCACTTCTTTCGGTAAGATCTGTAATTTTCCCATATTCTCTCCTTTGGGCATTTATTCAAAATTGGTTCCGTTCTAAAAAATTTAATTCGCTTTCTATATAGCTCTCATCGTAAAAGAAGTCGCCTGAGGGCCATAAATCCGATCAAAGCAACGGCGGCTATGGCGGCTCCGGCTATGAAAGTGGCTGGTGCTGCGAAGCCTTCCCACAACCGGCCGGCGATAATACAGGCGAGAAGGCTGGCCACCCGCTGGCCAGGCTGAAAATGCCGAAAGCCGTTCCTCGCAGATCCTGGCGGGCGTTATCGGCTATCATGGCTGAAAGCAACCCCTGGGTCAAGCCCATGTGCAGACCCCATAGGGCCGTGCCTGCGGCCACCGCCCAGCCGCCGTTTGCGACGGCGAATATCAGATCGGAGGCGATTAGGACAACCAAACCGACGGCCATCATACCCGTACGGCCGATCCGGTCGGACAAACGCTCCACCGGGTATGCCGTCAAAGAGGTGACGACATTCATGAGGACCATCAAAGCAGGAACCATGAACATGCTGACGAAACCAAGGGCCCAGATCGTTTGGGGAATACTCTTCAATCGCCATTTTTCACCGGAAGCATCCGGTTGTCTTTCGGGTTTCATACGCTTGAAACTGACGGTTTTGAGGGGAAAGTCATTCTGTTTTGAAAGTGCCCATTGTAAAGGTGCGTTCAAGACGCCGATCTTTACATCCGTATCGCCTACATGTTAAAGGGGGTGCTCTTCAATTAGCGGGGTTGCAGCTTCCAAACCGATAAAAGGCAACAACTCAAGACTTGTGGGGAGGCCCTTATGGAGTCGTCCGAGTTTTTAGTGTCGGTGCAGAGTCGTTACTTTGAAGATTACGTGGCCGGCACAATCCATGAGTTCGGGACGATCACGGTCGAGGAAGATGAGATCGTCGCCTTCGGTCGGCGATTCGATCCCCAAGTTTTTCATACCGACCCCGAGGCCGCAAAATCAACAATTTACACCGGGCTTATCGCATCCGGTTGGCACACCGCTGCTCTGATGATGCGGCTGTTCGTGGACAACTACCTGTCTCACGTGGCCAGCCTCGGCTCGCCGGGCGTGGACGAACTGCGCTGGATCCTGCCTGTGCGGCCCGGTGATAAACTTTCTTTGCGGGTGACCATCACGCAAACGAACCGCTCACGTTCAAAACCGGACCGCGGTATTGTCCATTCGTTCATCGAAGTGCTGAACCAGGACCGCATCGTCGCCATGAGCATGAAGGCCGTGAACTTTTTGCTCTGTCGCCCCTCTTTCCCCTGAGCCGGCAAAGACCCCCGATCTCGGCAGCGGTCATGATGATTGCCTGACCAACGCCGTAAACATACCGGCCCCAATCAGAGCACTGCCGCCGCAGCGGTTGAACCATTTGTGTGCACCCTTTTTTTGAAGGACATCGCGCAACCGTCCGGCGAACAAGCCATACATTGACGCATTCAATGCCGCAAGAATCAGGAATGTGGCCCCCAGGACGATGAGCTGGAAAGTTATCGGCGCACGGTGGTCGACGAACTGGGGCAGAAAGGCGACGAAAAAGACGATGCTCTTCGGATTCAAGGCGGTCACCACATAGGCACTCGTGAAGAACCGGCGACTCGATACCACTGCCGACAATGATGGTAAATCTTGCTGCTTTGGATCGCTGCGCCAGAGTTTGATGCCGAGGTAAATCAGATAAACGGCGCCGATCCATTTGAGTATGGTAAACAGAGCAGCCGATGCAGCC
Organism: Desulfobacteraceae bacterium; assembly: GCA_029287875.1. Taxonomy (GTDB): domain Bacteria; phylum Desulfobacterota; class Desulfobacteria; order Desulfobacterales; family SG8-13; genus JARFQH01. Next base: position 17,423 of record JARFQH010000280.1, read on the forward strand.
AACACGGCACCAAGGCCCAGAAGAGAGAGAGCCATGGCCGTGAAGTCGCCGAGTGTCACCCCGGCGGCAAGCGGCAGCACGGCGCGACGGCCGTGGCCGGCAGATTGGCTGATCACCAGAATGATTGTCGGCCCGGGTATCACCAGAACGATCATTGCCGCGATCACAAAGGCGCCGTAGGTTTCCAGATTCATGAAAAAGCTCCGTATATGGAATTATTTCTTGCCGTGGCCCTTACATCGGGAACAACCGGATGGCGAACACCGCGGCCAGAAACCCGAAGGCAGCGGCGATGAGAATGAGGCGGGCGGTGCGGTTATTGACGAGGTTCTTTTTTTTATGACGTTTGAAGGCGGTGTAAAGCAGCTGTTTTTCGTCTGACGTGACCGCGGACTTGATGGGAAGCTTATCGGCCTTATTTTGATTTTCGTTTATGCGGTCTTTGATGAATGCCATGGCTGGAACCTGAAATGAGAACCGGTGATACGCACCTGTTCCCCATTTAAGCGATCTGTGTCAAAACTGGGCTCATCATATCAAAAGTGACATAAAAGTCAATGATTTCAAAACTTACCCATTGCGTTTATTGGTAATTTCGGTGTATAGATGAATCTCTTAGCCCACGTTTTCTGTTCGTTGCATTTGATCGGTATACGAACAGGATATCCAGTATGCAAAACGAAGCTGTCCCCAATGTCCTCTTGAACGTCTCAACTTGTATGGCATCGAAAGTGTACCGATGACGGTCAAGTCCATCGTATCTGCGTTTATACATAAACTTTATCCACTTAATTCTTCCCGTGAAGACGGCCTGGTTTACTGGCGCGAATGTATTCTGCACGCGCTCCTCGGCGTCGCCCTGGTGCTGGGATTGGTCGCGTTGGTGCCGGCGCTCGCCCTGGCCATCAAAGAAGAGCTCTGGGGCCTGCTTGTTTTCGACATTTGCATGTATCTGAGCATCGTCGTTCTGGTGCTCTTCAGGAACTGGTCCTATGAACTGCGGGCAGCGGGCATATTGATTGTGGCCCTTGCGATCGGAATCTGGGTGACGGTCAGCGTCGGGCCGCTGAGCGGCGGGCCGGCATGGCTGTTCACGGTTGCCGTATTCAGCGGTTTGCTGCTGGGCCTGAAGGCCGCCCTGATTACCGTCGTTTTGAACGGCTTTTCACTCGCCGCGATTGGATGGTTGGCGTTTAACGGCCATCTGGCTGACGGACAGCCGTTTTTCAGCTCTGTAGAGCGTGCGGTCGCAGCGGGGGCAAACTTTCTGGCCTTGAATGCCGGCGCGGCGATAACGGTATCGGTACTGGTTCACGGTCTTCAGGCGACGGCCGAGAAAGAAAAGGCCTCCAAAGAGATCATCAGAAAGGAGCAGGCCCGGCTGATCCAAGCCAGAGAGGATCTCAAGAATGAAGTCGATGTGCGCAAACAGGCGGAGGAGGCCCTGCGGGTCGAGCGGGATACGCTGGGCAGAATTACCCGCAGCGTCGGTGCCGGCCTTGCAGTCATATCGCGGGATTACCGCGTTGTGTGGGCCAATGAAATTTTGAAAAAAATGTTCGGTGCCATCGAAGGTCAGCCCTGCCAGAAAGCTTTCAATAAAACCGACGAGGACTGCCCCGGGTGCGGCGCGCGCGAGGTTTTTGACAACAGAAAAGAAGAATCGCTTCATGAACAGACCGGTCGGGACCTTCAAGGCAATGTCGTTTATTCCCAGATTATCGCCACACCCATCCGGGATGCGAAGGGAAACGTCACCGCAGCCCTGGAGCTGGTTATCCCGATTACCGAGCGCAAGCGCGCCGAAGAAGAACGGCGCAGGCTCGAAGGACAATTGGAACAGGCCCGTAAAATGGAAGCAATCGCGACGCTAGCCGGCGGTATCGCTCATCAATTCAACAACCTTTTGTCGGCCGTGTCGGGCAATATCGAGCTGATGAAACTGGATGACCGTGACCGGCAAAAGTACGACAGATATTTTACGCCAATTGAAAATTCGATCCAGCGAATGGCGAAGTTGACGGGGCAACTGCTGGCATACGCGAGAGGCGGTAAATACCGCGTCAGCCATATGTCGATGATCGAATTCGTGCGGGAAACCCTGCCTCTGGTCGAGCATACCCTTAAACCTACCATAACGGTCGAAACCGATCTGCCCGAAAAAGTGTCCCTCGTGACCATAGACGTCACACAGATGCAGACGGTCCTGTCCGGGATCCTGTCGAATGCTTCGGAGGCGATAGAAAAGGCCGGGCACGTGTTAATTTCAATCCGGGACGAACACATCACGGCTAAACAATCCAAAGAGACACCGGGCCTGGTCCCCGGCGATTATGTTGTATTATCGGTCACGGATGACGGAAAGGGGATGGATGAAAATACACGCCAACGGATATTCGAGCCGTTTTTCAGCACCAAGTTCCAGGGGCGGGGGCTCGAAATGGCTTCGGTGTACGGCATCATAAAAAATCATGATGGTTGGATTTCCGTAGACTCGAAACCGCTCCGGGGGACGACGGTAAAGATTTTCCTTCCAGCTATCAAAGGCGAGGCACCCGCGATAAAACCGGTGAGGGCACTGAATATGGAGAATTCTGGTACGATTCTGGTTATCGAAGATGAAGAAATGGTCCTGGATGTGACCAGCTCGATGCTGAAAAATCTCGGCTATCGTGTCCTGGCGGCACGCAGCGGAGAAGAAGCCCTGCGCATCGCCGACAGCCATGATGGTCGGATCGACCTGGCGCTGCTCGACATCATTCTGCCTGACATGGGGGGCAAAGATATTTACCCGCGCTTGTTGGCTTCACGACCGAATCTGAGGGTTATCGTTTGCAGTGGTTACACCCTCAACGGACCGGCCCAGGAAATACTCAAGCAGGGCGCACAAGGCTTTATTCAAAAACCATATACGATGGCGGCGCTCTCTGAAAAACTGTCGGCGACAATCAATTTGAAGTAACCAGTCACGCTGCTTCGTTCAACCCCCTGAGAACTTTCAGATAATCACCTCTTTCCATGGGTCTCGGGTTGCCTCGATTGCTGCCGTTGGCGGCACTGTCGCTGGCCAGTTTTTCGAAATCACCTTCCTTGACGCCCAGTTGTCTGAACTCGGGCAGGTGGATGTCAGCGGCCAATTTTTTTACTTCGGCCACCGCTTGCCGGGCCCGGCTCTCGACGCTGCCATCACCCAAACCCATTGCCAGGGCAATGCGGGCGTATCGATCGACACAGTAGTCCAGATTGTATTCCATTACTGCCGGAAGCGTCACCGCGTTGCATACGCCGTGCGGCAAATCGTATTGACCGCCGAGAGCCTCGGCGATACAATGAACCGCTGCCACGTCTGAATGGCTGAAGGCTATGGCGGCTAACAGACTTCCCAACAACATGCCCGAACGGGCTTCGATGTTTTGGCCGTCGGAAACTGCCGCTCGCAGATGCGTGGAGATGAGTTCGACGGCATATAGGGCGACGGCATCCGATAGAGGTTCCGCTGCTTTGGCACTAAAGGCTTCGATGGCATGGGTCAATGCATCCATCCCCGTTGCGGCCGTTAATGCCGCCGGCATGGACAGCGTCATTTCAGGATCCACTAATGCAACCCGGGGGGCGATTTTCGGATCCTTGATGCTGAATTTAAAATGCTCTCTGCTGTCCGTGACAACGGCGCTGAAGGTTACCTCACTGCCGCTGCCGGCTGTGGTCGGGATCGCTATCAACGGCAGGACCTCGCCCGGAATTTTTCCATATCCTTCGAAGTCTCGCACCTGACCGCCGTTGGCTGCGACGACATTGATGGCCTTGGCGCAGTCGATAGGGCTGCCGCCACCGATGGCCACCAGGCAGTCCGGCTTATCGAATGCCGCTTTTTTAGCGCCCTCTTCGACATTGTAATCTTTGGGATTCGCTTCAACACGGGCAAAGATGTCGTAGGCGATGCGTTTTGAGGCCAGATGAGTTGTGAATCGAGACAAAACACCCGAAGAGGCGAGCCGGACATCGGTGATCAGCATGACTCGCCGCGCATTGATAAGGGCCAGCTCGTCAGCGAGTTTTTCAACCGCTCCGCTACCGTATTCGATCCGGGTGGGCAGGGCGAAACTAAAGGGTGACAACAGGTTCATGGGAAAATCCTTTCCAATTATCTGTAACTTTTTGTGGGGCTCTCCTTGCTTCCGTCCAGAGCCCGCCGGAGACGATCGCGCTCGACTTTGGCCTTGCGAAGCTCATCCGTCAGCGCTTCCTGTCTCTCCAGTAGGGCGTCATCGATCTGTTTTTCAAGTTCTGAAACTTCCCGGATGAGGCGATAGAGGTCTCTTGCAATCAATCGGATCGACATAAGCTTGACTCTCTATAAAAATGTAAAAACAGACGGCGGACAAGGCGGGCCAACATAACCGTCACGGACGGTTTCCGTCAATTTTTATTTGACATCCCGGGGGTTCTGTGATTATTTAATGCAATGTTCAAGGCAGCGCCGACAATGTTCAAAGGGTTGGGGCTGCCTTTAAATTTCGTGCAATTGAAAACCAGAGCCACTTTCTTTCCAGGTCTACCCTAAGAATATAGCGGGTCTGCATTAGCGTCAAAACCATTCGCGAACGCCCCATACCCATTCAAGCGGTACAAAAACAACCTGGCAGTTTTACAGACAGCGGGCCGGAAAAGGTACCGCTTTTTTTGGAGGTGAACAATGATGTACTTCGAAGCCATTTTCCAACCGAATAACCTGACCCACTACAATTCCGATGATGTTCAGAAAATCGTTGGAAAAAAGATTGCCGTTCAGGACGGCTGGATTCTCGAAGAAGGCCCGCACAAAGGCCAACAGGGGTACTATCTACCGAACTCAACTGTCGGTCTGATACCAGCCAGTGACCTCAAAGAGATCCGAGTCATTCCCTACGCTCAGTGGAAAGACATCTTCAACCGAACCAAGCAGGAATCCGTTTAACCCCGAATCGGCAAGGCCGCAGACACCCGTTTACGTGGCCGAATACCAACCGCGGCCGGGTTCATAGGTACCATAAAACGAGCGATGGACCCCCTCGTCCTCACCCAGTGGTGATCCACCCCACGTCAAAAATGCGCATCCGCTTTCAGCTGTATATCATCTCTATTAAAAAAAAACCGTAAAAACTGTTGCAATTAGTAAAATGATGTGTTTATTTATATAAACGATACGGTATGCCGCTTTTGCCGCCTTTTGAATAATCAATCGATTTTTGTGGAGGAAACGGGTGACGCTGTCCTACTTCGATTCCTTTTTAAAACGTGTTTTCGCGACCACCGGGTTGGAAACTCAAACCGAGTTGGCTTCTGTGCTTCGGATCAACCGCTCGGCCATTACCCAGGCGCGCAAGAAAGATTCGATCCCGGCCAATTGGGTTCTTCAGCTCTATCGTATTTATGGTTTCAATCCGGACTGGCTCGAGAGAGGCACGGGCGAGACCTTCCTTAAAGCAGACCGAGAAAAGGAAATAAAGTTTAAACACGTCCCCAAGGTCAAAGCGCGTCTTAGCGCGGGTGGCGGTTCTTTCGAGATTGGCGCTGAAATTCAGGGCTATTACGCCTTTCAAACCGAGTGGTTGCGAACCAAGGGCAACACGGATCGGATGGTTCTTATGGACATCTTCGGCAACAGCATGGAGCCCGAATTGAAGGACGGCGACAGTGTCCTCATCGACGAATCACAAAAGGATATCCTGTCCGGGGCCGTTTTTGCCGTGGGTGTCGACGACACCATTTTGGTCAAACGCGTCGAAAAACACCCCAACACGCTGGTTCTGCTCAGCGACAACAGGGACTATGCGCCGATTTATCTCAAAGGCAGCGAGTGCGAGAGTGTGCGTGTCATCGGCAAGGTGATCTGGGCGGCGCGGGAGTTTCGATAGCCCATTTTTTTTGACCTGTTTGTTTATATAAATTAACAAATTATAAAGTTAAATAAACAGAAGGGGGGATAAAGATGCAACAACGGTTTTGTACTTGCGGATTTCCGGTCTGGGTTCAGTATCTGCTGTCCGAAAAAAATTGCGGCACGCTTTTCTGGTCGACCGTCTACCGCACCGGACGGGTGCTCACGCTTTGTCCGAGCTGCGGACGCGCGCTGCATATCGACGATTTGAGCTGAAGTGTATTTTGTCGCCGGTCGGCGCTGCGAACCGCCGCCGGGATGAATTTCGGCTTTCTTTCAGCAGGAGGTCCAACATGGTAAAGCTTTCAATCTACCCGAGTTACGACGATCATTTTGAATATGACGGTGGCACCGCCATACGGCAGACCCGCAAGAAAGCCGATGAAACCGTGTGGCAGAACTGGCTGCTCTTTGATACCATCGAGGCCGCTTTGGAATACTTCAACGACTGTTGTGATGCCTGATGGTGTAATACAATTCCGAGGGATGTCAATTCAGCCATTGCTCAGTCAGCGGTTTTCGGTTACCCGGCGTACTCATTAGGATTTCTGTAAGCGTTCACAGGGCACCGCATCTGCTTTGATGTCGGGCACTTGAAGTACAAAAGTACGTCTGCGCGCCCGACGCCTTGCATCTGCGGCACCCTGTAAACGCTTACAATCAGGTGGTTTGAAGCGCATCGGACTTTGCAACCCTGCGAACGGTTACGGATTTCTATTTTCGGCAAAAATTTCCGTTGCTCAGTCCGGCCGGTAGGGTTGGGCGCCTGCGGTGGTGCGGTGAAATTCCCGTTCGATGCCGCTAACGGCGATCATACGCCCCGAATCGAGATATGTCCTGTAGATGGGATCTTGCAAGTCGAGGGGCCGGGAGGCCAGGCTCTTTTCGATTTCGGCAAGGGCTTCGACCGATTTGTCGCACACCGGATATCCTTTCTCATCGATATAAATGCGCGATCCAAAGGAAACCGGCGAAATGTTGTTGATGTCCACAAGCTTTATGTCACCAGCGTCGGTTAGAATCAGGTTGCCGTCACCGGCAAGATCCGGAATATAACCGGTCTCACGAATCATTCGTTTGATATGGTCGGTAAACGTCTCGGCGCTGCGGCGGATGCGGGCCACCAGTGCATCGCGTTCGAGCGTCGGAGCGGCTTGGCTGCCAAGGCGCGGCCGTAGGAGGTTGTCTGCCAGTCGGTCGGCGTTGAGGTATCCCCAGGGTTCAATATTCAGCCCTTCGACATATTCCTGCAGTCCGCAGAGCAGGATGTCGTGGTGGGCCTCCCAGAGATAGCTGACAAGAAATTCATTGGAACGGGCGTAGCCCTCAGGTCCCAAGTAAGTGGCGACGATAATGACCCGTTGCAGTTCGGCATGGGCTTCTCGGCGGGACGGGAAGCGGGTCCGGAATATTCTCAGCATTTTCAACGGTTTGGCCCGCGGAAACCACTTGATACCGTCCGAAACGACACCGCTTTTTTCTCGTGCGACATCCTCCGGATCAAGGACTTCCATGATGTGCGACCGGAGTCCCTGTCGGTAGTGGCGTCTGTAAACAAAACGGCCCGGATGGCGGATGAAGTTCAAGCGCAGAACATCTTCTGCGCTCAATGATGGCTTTTCTCTGACGTCCTGAGTCATCGGTGCCATGGATGGGGATTAAACGATTAGGTCATCGTGCAAAATAAAACGGTTGCGGGGATAATAGAACACAGGTGGGCTCTTTGGCAAGCGGAGGTCAACCGAAGCAGCATTTATGGGTGAAAATAAGAATCCGTGTTAAAGGTTCAGTAGAAACAACACTGCCGGCCTCGTCCGGCCACCGGATGTGACATGGCGGCCGGTGTCAAGCACGGTGGTCAAGAAAAAATAAAGGGACACGATCATTTCGAAAGGAAGTTCGAATCTCCGTTTCAGTCGTTCATCCGCCTGTCCCAATCATATTCCGGTGCGGTGACGATATGTTCCATATGCTGGATTCGGCGTTCCAGACGCTCAAAACGATGTTTCAAACGCTTGAGGGCCCGGTGCCGGTTGCCGGTGTAGCTGTCGTAGAACTCCTGTTCGTCTTCGCTGCGAAGAGGAATGACCGGCTCGGGTTTCATCAGCAGGGCTGCCAGAAGGTAGAGCCCGGTAACCGGCCAGAATCCGGTCAAAATAAGTAGTCCCACTGCAATGGCCCGGGTCCAGGCAACAGAGAAATCAAAAAACTCGGCAAGGCCTCGGCAAACCCCCAACAAGACGCCATGGCGCGAACGGTAAAGTCCGTTTGAAAACAATTTTTCAATCGGTCTCATGATCGGTTCTCCCTTTTCTCCTATCGAACAGAATGGTCTCCAGCGCATCCACGCGCTCTTCCATCCGGGTCAGTTTTTGGTAAATTTCTTGTATCATTCCGGCATCATCGGCTTCGTTTTGGCGGTCTTTACGGGAAACCCCTCCTTTGATGAGCCGTATACCCATCAGGATCGTTGCCCCAATTACGGTCAGTGACACGACAATACCGCCGAAAACGATCGCGGTGATGAAAGCACCCTGCATGCCTGACGGTCCTCCGAAAAAATTTATTTGTGCGTTGCCGGTCCGTAGTTATCTGCCGGCGTGAAAATCATTAATATGCGGCTACACATTTTGGCTGGCTGTCGGTGTCTTCAGGGCCTGCAGCTCGGCCTCAATCTCCTCATCCGCACTCAGTTTGTCAAGCTCTTCCTCGAGATCGCCTTTACGACCGATATTCACCAGGTCGGCTTCTGACTCCATGCGGTCGATCCGGCTTTCGAGCTCTTCGAATTTGACCATCACCTCAGTGCTGTCCGCTCGTCGGATTTCCTGTTGGGCCCGTATTTTTCGGCGGGCATGGACGTGACGCTGGATCAATACCCGTTGCTTGTCGCGCGCGGATTTGAGTTTTTCTTCCAACTGGCGAATGTCTTCGTGATACTGAACGACCAAGTGATCGAGTTCGTCGCGCTCTTGCTGCAGATTCTCTTGCCGCCGGGTATAACGGCGCTTTTCGATGAGGGCTTCGCGGGCAAGATCGTCCCGGCCTTTGCGGACGGCCAACGTGGCCTTGTCTTCCCAGTGCCCGGCCCGGTCGACAATCTCCTCCAGTTGGCGCTGAACCTTCTTGCTTTCAGCCATGACCCCCGCACAGGCGGCTTTTAGCTCGACAAGCGTGTCTTCCATTTCCCGTATCATGAGTTTGATCAGTTTTTCCGGATCCTCGGCCCGATCGAGCATGGCGTTGATGTTGGAGCTGATGATGTCACGGAAGCGTGTAAAGATGCCCATGGTGTACCTCCTGAATGGTTTTTAAACCATTCTTAGCAGATTGCGTGCCAAAAAAACGATACGGGCGGCGAGTTGATTTCCCAACCGGGATATCTTTTCTTTCGCTTTTAACGGAAATTGCCTTGTGTTAAATTTAATCATTTATTTCTATTATTTATACTTTATATTTGCCTTTCAAACCTCTTGTTGAACCGGATTTTCAAGGGGGATATCTTGTCGATTGATTGATATTTTTTTAAATTGACATAATTATTAATTTGCAAATTTAACTTAATTATATACATAATTGACCTATATTTAGTTAAATTTACCATGACAAATATATCCAACACTTCGGCAAGCCGTGTCAGTGGTCTGAGTGACGGTATGCGCGAGGCCCTGGGACAGTCCGAGGTCTTCCTGGCATTCCAGGAACGCCTTTCCCATGTCGCTGCGGTGAACCGGCCGGTCCTTTTGATCGGTGAGCGCGGTACCGGCAAGGAATTGGCGGCCTCTCGCCTGCACTACCTTTCGCGCCGCTGGCAGGGTCCACTCATTGCCCTGAATTGTGCTGCCCTTTCGGCGGCGCTGATCGAATCCGAGCTGTTCGGCTATGAGAAAGGGGCCTTTACGGGTGCCGCCCAGCGTCGGAGCGGACGCTTCGAAGCGGCCGACGGCGGCACGCTTTTCCTGGACGAAGTCGGAAACATTCCCCTGGAGGTGCAGGAGAAGATCCTGCGCGTGGTTGAATACGGCACATTCGAGAGAGTGGGCAGCACCGAGCTCATCGAAGCGGATGCCCGCATCATTGCCGCCACCAATGCGAATTTGCCGAATCTCGTTCGCACCGGCCGTTTCAAGCAGGATTTACTTGACAGGCTTTCTTTTGAAGTGCTGTTTTTGCCGCCGCTAAGAGACCGACGCGAAGATATTCTCCTTCTGGCCAATCATTTCGCGGCACGCATGTCTTTTGAATTGGGGCGGGAAGGTATCGTGCGTTTCAGCAGCAAGGCCGCCCGGGCTCTCGAAGAGTATTTTTGGCCGGGCAACATCCGCGAACTGAAAAACGTCGTCGAACGCGCTGTCTACCGTTCGAACGCCTCTGTTGTGACCACAATAACTTTCGATCCCTTTGATAATCCATTCGAAACCCGGTCTGCCGATCCCTCACCGGCAGCTACACCAGACCAAGTTGCCGATGCCGTTCGGGCGCCAAAGCCAAAACCTTTCAAAAAGGCGATAATTGAATACGAGCGGCAACTCATAAAAGAGGCCTTGCAGGCAGCGCAGTTCAATCAAAAAAAAGCCGCCACAATGATGGGGTTGACCTATCATCAATTCCGCGGACTGTACCGGCGGCATCGTGCGCATCTTTCATAGGTTCATGGGCATTTCGGTGCCAGGAGAAAAGAAAGTTTGAGGAAATCCCCTGGCAGGCCTCAAGATTATTTTTTACCGTCGGCGTTTCCATGATGGAGCCATTGCGAACGTAACGAGGTTTTTTTGCGGGGCGAACGGATTGCACTGCGTCGTGAGAATGGGGCGGCGGCTGCTATCCGGCCGGCAAATGATCTGCCAGCGAAAGTCGGTATTTCGGTCGACTGCCGAATATCGACACGGGTAGAAAAAAGGTGATTAGAAAATGTTGTTGACCAACGACTCTTTGAGCATGTTGGCGGCAATCTTGTCGGCCCGTATGTCGTATGTGCCGTTTTCGATCTGCTGCTTCAACACGGCGACTTTGTCTTCACGGATGTCGGGCAGGTCCGGTAGAGCTTTTTGGGCTTTTTGCAGGTCCCGAGCGCTCTGGGAGAGTTCGACACTGTCCTCGCCGATATTGGCCTGCCCCTTCTCACCCTCGGTTTCGGCCGCCTGAGTATTTTGTTGAACCTGGCTGACATACGGGGTTATTTGAATCGGATTCTTTTCCGTGATTTCCATTTCAGAACTCCTTTTTATCCGATCGGGTCGACCATCGGATCCGGTTGCCTAAAAATTAACTCCTCCGGGGTCGCACTGCGAGATTCACGACCGCCTGCATTTGTTATCGGTCGATTCCCCCAGGGCTTTAGCGAATTTTTTAACAGAGGTTATTTTTTTTACGAAGACGGATCAGTCTCGGCCGTCTTTTGTCTCCAGTCCACGGGAACCGAAGATCGGAACGTCTATCTTCAGGGCCGTGTGTCGTGCCTTGACGGTGTGGACCCGGTTGTCTTCCGTGATTTCGAAGGCTTCCAGATATTTTCGGGTCTCGAGTTCGCGCAGACCGCTCAGTACTTGGGTCCGAAGCCGGCCGGGTGCTTGCTGCGTGTCGAGATTGACTGAACGCGCCAGGCGGTGGAGATCGATCGAGAGCGTCTTTTCGTATTGGCCTTGGAAAAAACGGTAAAAGGCCTTGCTGACATCGCCTTTAAGTCCTGACCGAAAGCGCAGGTCGATGTTGGTCACAAAGCTCTCGGCGTACATTTCGATAAAATAGGGATTCACCGCAATCCGAACGATACCGCTCTCGCGGTCCAGGTCTCCGAAGCTGAGGATCGAACCGGTCATCTCCTTCAAGCAGCGCCGTTTTTTGCCACTGCCGCTTGTCAGCTCCAAGTCGATACGGGTTCCTGCCAGACGCTGAATGCTTCTCCAAATCGCCGTGAAGTTGGCCGCGGTGGGGGTAACGCCGGCGATACCACTCAGTTCAACCAGTGTTGATTCGAACGCCTCATTCTGGTAACGGCTCATCAGGCTCAGGAGACAGAAGAGCACGGTCTCGTCGAAGATTACCAGCAATTCGCCCACCACCCGCATCCGTCCCCAGGCATTCACATCGCCTGAATCGAGCCGGACAAGCGGCCAGTCTTTCGATTTCGCTCGGTTCTTGAAGTGAAAGGGGGAGACCCGGGTCAACATCGTCGGCATGAAACTGAAAAACCGTTGAACCGGCGGTTGGCGACTGAGGTGCCTGTCGACAAACAGGGCGGCCTCCCGGATCATTCGACGGCCAATGAGCTGTTTGTCCACAAAAGAGAGAGTGCCGGTTGTTTTGTCAACCGGAGATAAAGGAGGATCCGGTGGCGTTTTCATCGCGGGCCCCGTACCATTTTGTTGATCATTTTAAGCATCATAGAAGAAAATCGGTAGTGTGTCAAACTCGCGCCGTGTCCGCAAAATTTTTGATGAATGAATTATAAACTCCAAAATCCCAGGTTCTACCCAATCCTTCTTGTTGTTTGATTCAATCCCGCAAGGCGGGACTAATGCGCTCAAACAGTTGATCACTTAAGGGTCACGGTAAGAAACAATTCCACACGATTGCGCCGGATTATGGTTTGTCTACAAGGCACATCCACCTGCGCATATCGAGATACGTGTGGGTGGATGTAACGCAGTAGACGGACCATAAGACAAGCAAGAGGTGGAATTATTTTTTGCCGGGGCCCTAAAACCCGGTCACCCGGCTCCATGCACAGGTTCACTGAGAAAGGCTTCGGCTCTGCAGCCGTCGTCACCTGGATTTTTTTCCATGCCGTATTAGATTACAATACTAAGGTAGGTGCCTGCGCCCGGATAAATTTTATCGAGTTGCAGCTGCTTTTCTCAATCACTCATCCGGACTCCGGCGCGTCATTTTTATGCACCATGCCGGCCCATAGGGCCGTGAGCGTTTAACACCTGTATGGTATCTCGGCCAGTTGACCATTAATAACTCTGACAGAAGGGAGTCTGCCATGTCAAAAGCGATTGTTATCAATCAAACCGGTGGCCCTGAGGTGCTGCGGTGGGTCGATTATGACCCCGGACAGCCGGGCCCCGGTGAAGTTCGACTTCGCCATGAAGCAGTTGGGTTGAATTTCATCGATGTCTATCACCGCACCGGTCTTTATCCACTGCCTTCCCTGCCGGCCGTACCGGGCATGGAGGGCAGCGGTACGGTTGAGGCCGTGGGTGACGGCGTTACCGAAGTGGCTGAAGGTGACCGTGTGGCTTACGCCGGCCTGCCGCCAGGGGCTTATGCCCAGGTGCGCCGGATTCCGGCCGACCGATTGGTTAAACTCCCGGAGAGCATCATGACACGCCAAGCGGCCGCCATGATGCTGCAGGGGATGACAGCCCGCTATCTGCTGCGCGGTTGCTTTGACGTCAAAGCCGGAGATACCATTCTGATCCATGCGGCTGCAGGTGGCGTGGGATCAATCGTCTGCCAGTGGGCCAAGCACCTCGGCGCCACCGTGATCGGCACGGTCGGGTCGGAAGAGAAAGCGGCCAACGCCACCGAAAACGGTTGCGATTATCCGATTCTCTATACGAAAGAGGAGTTTGTCGCGCGCGTCAAGGAAATAACGGAAGGCAGGGGCGTCGACGTGGTCTATGACTCCGTGGGTCAGGCAACCTTCATGAAGTCGTTGGATTGCCTGCGGCCCTTGGGAACGATGGTAAGCTTCGGGCAGTCCTCCGGACCGGTCGCGCCGCTCGAGCTCGGCCTCTTGTCGGCCAAAGGGTCTTTGTTTCTGACCCGGCCGACATTGATGACCTACACCGCGAAACGGGAAGATCTCCTAGTCCATGCACGTGATCTCTTCGAGGTCGTCGAGAAGGGGGTTGTCAAGGTGGAGATTCGACAAACCTTTCCGTTGTCCGATGCGGCCCGTGCGCACCGTGACCTGGAAGGCCGTCGGACAACCGGATCGTCAATCTTGCTGCCGGAATAAATGGGCCTCGTTCGCCGCGGGCAGACGAGGCCGGCACCGCGGCGGCGGTTGGAAACGAAAACACCCGTCGAGACGGCAGGTGCAGCCCGACGACAACATCGGTTACCCCGGACGCAAGCTAATTTTTTCGTTCCGATTTTTTATACAGTTTTATTTGCGAACTACCGGCGGTTGCGAAACCTCCGCAGTGCCGGTCGCATCCATGGCAAAAAGAGAGTTGAGTGTCTGCAGCATGTGCAACGGATTGACGTTGACGCCATTGACCTTGACACCCCAATGCAGATGCGGCCCGCTGACACGCCCAGTGGCGCCGGCAAGCCCGATTACCTGGCCCTTTTCGACCAACCGGCCCGGGGTGACGTCGATGCGGCTCAGATGAGCGTAGGTGGTGAACAGCCCGCTGCCGTGGTCGAGAATAACAATGTTGCCCGAATAAAAAAGGTTTTTCGCCAGACCCACGATGCCGGTATTGGCAGCGTAAATCGGGGTTCCGGTTGCGGCCCTGAAGTCGACCCCGCCGTGGTAACTCTTCAACTTGCCGTTCAACAGACGTCGGGTTCCATATGGACTCGTCACCAATCCATTCAGGGGACGCCGAAACGGTTCGTCCCAGAGTCGCTGCGGACGGCTGGCGGCATAAACGGTTCTGACTTCTTCGCTTTCCCGCTTGATCCGTTCCACGTCCTTCGGCGCCGGGGTTACGCGGCTGGGGGTGACCTGCAATTTTTCCGATTTGAAGCGGCGACTCAAAATTTTCAGTGGTACCGTGAGCTCGTGGTTTCCTTTGCCGTCACGCCATCCCAGGCCAATGATTTCTGTTCCGGGATTGCTGTGATAAGGAATGGCAATGAACCCGATCAAAACGTCACGGTCTTTGCGCGGATGCTCAAAAAGCGGGATGAGAGTGTCGTGAAACCGGAGCTGGATGTCGCTTACCGGCTGCCGGATGGCGATTTCCATCACCGCAACATCACCCACGGCGGCGGCTTCAGGGATCAGCCGGAGAGCGAGAGCGAGGCCGTCTTCGGTGCCGACAGTTGCGGCGAAGACGGGTAATTTGCCCCAAACGACGATGGCCAAAAAACCGGCCAAAACAGGTGGAACAATTTTTCGTACCACCGCCCATAATCGATAAAATTTTAAATTTTGCAAAGCGGATAGATAAATCTTGTTCACAAAGAAGAGTCCACTTTTTTTCCGGTTCATGCTTTCGGTTCCTTGTTAAAAGGCGTGGTTTCCAAGGCGGATCGGTCGGTTGCGGTCGTCTTTAACCGCAGCCGGTTACCGGCTGTCGTCAAAACAATGCCGCAAAGAATCAATACGATGCCCGGAAGATGATACGCTTGCAACCGTTCACTCAGAAATATGAAGGCCAACGTGATGCTGAAAACCGGCATGAGGTGGACGAATATGCCGGCTTTATTGGCCCCGACTGCAGCCACGGCCTTGTTCCAGAAAATGTACGCCAGGACCGACGCGAACAGGGCGATATAGAGTACCGCACCAACCGTTCCCTTGTCGACCATAAAGCCGGCGCCACGGGTGATTTCCCAAAAATAAAACGGGCTCAAGAACAACAATCCGGCTGCGATGATAAATCCTAAAAAACCGATCGGATCCAGATGCGGGGGGCGTTTGCGAAGCAAAACCGAGTAAACGGCCCAACTGAGGGCTGCCGCCAGGGTCCAGAGGTCGCCCCGGGAAAACCGGATGCTGAACAGCAGCGCCGGCTCGCCGCGGGTGATGATCCAGATCAATCCCGCAAATGACAGCAGTCCACCGAGGCATTGCAAGACGGATATTTTTTCCCTGAATCCGACCCACGACACGAAAACGATAAAAACCGGTGTGAGTGAATTGATCAAGACGGTGTTGATGACGGTGTTGGACTGCAGGGCCAGGTAAATGAAGGTGTTGAAATTTGTGACCGAAAGAATCGCAAGCAAAAACAATAGCTTACAGTGCCGCCGGATCAAGGCCCTTTGCCGCATCATCGGCCGCAGGGCGAAAGGAAGCAGCAGTGCCAGGGCGACGGCCCAACGCCAAAATGCCAATGAAACCGGCGGGACAAGACCGTGTATCCCCCTTCCAATGACAAAGTTTCCCGACCAGAACAACACGGTCAATGTCAGCAGTACATAAGGCATGATGGCACTATTGATCTTATAATAGACATGGTTTACCCATTGTAAAACCGCTATTATTTCGGTTGCGTTGCGGACCAACCGCTTTTTCAGACCGCCCGTTTAGGAAAACAGAAAAAAAGTGCGGAAAACCAACGGACACGCTCAACCGTTCATCACACTGGACCGGGTTACGATTCGGGTCAGGGATAGACGCCTTTTCTCGGGAGCCAGTTGGGAAATCGCCACCGGCCAACACTGGGCGGTCATTGGACCCAACGGTGCCGGCAAGACATCCCTGGTCAGGGCCCTCGCCGGGCAGGTGCCGGTCGTCGATGGTAACATCAAATACCATGACCCTGGTCTGGTGCCGCCCGTCGTCGGTTATCTTTCGTTTGAATCCCACCAAAATCTGATCGCTCGAGAGGAGACCCGGGATGATTCCCGTTTTTTCAGCGGCGATTTCGACAGCTTTCTTTCCGTTCGGCATCTACTTCTGTCGGTAGTGCCGGCATCGGGTTTTCAGACACCGGCGCTCGATCGGGTCGGTGAGCGGCTGGAAATCGCCGGATTGCTCGACAGGCCCGTGCGCCGGCTTTCCACCGGTGAAATACGCCGGGTGCTCATGGCTCGCGAAATCCTCAAATCACCCCGCCTTCTCATCCTGGATGAACCTTTCGAAGGGTTGGATACACAGGGGCGCCGGCGAATAAAGGCCCTTATCAGGGCAACGATCGAAGGGCAGATCCCGGTTATTCTGGTCACCCATCGCCTGGCCGAGATTCCTTCCGCCGTGAGCCACATCCTGGCAGTCAAGAACGGTCGCATCGTGTATCAGGGGAGGCGCCCGGCGACTCTGAACCGACAAGACCTGGAGCGCCTCTACGCACCCGGAAAACGGCGTGAGATTGCATTGCCGGTTCGCCCGCAGCCCAGGGTCTGCGGCCACAGGGCGGCCGGGCGGGTGCTGATCGACATGCAACAGGTGACGGTGCGTTACGGCAATGTGACGGTACTCGACAACCTGAACTGGACCGTAAGGACGGGTGAAAATTGGGCCATCGTCGGTCCGAACGGTTCGGGCAAAACGACTTTGCTGAGCCTGGTGGCCGGCGACAACCTCCAGGCTTACGCCAATTCAATCGAATTGTTTGGACGCCGTCGGGGTTCCGGTGAAACCATCTGGGACATCAAACAGCAGCTTGGCCTGGTCTCATCCGAGTTTCAAATTCGTTACCGCAAACCGCTTCGTGCCTTTGAGGTCGTTGTGTCGGGATTTTTCGATTCGGTTGGCCTTTACCGTCAGGCTTCGTGCCGTCAGTGTCGAATCGCTTTTGCATGGATGAAACAGCTGGGATGTGCCGACAGGGCCAAACGGTTTTTTCAAAACCTATCGCAGGGAGAGCAGCGGTTGGTTTTGCTCGCGCGGGCCATGGTCAAATCGCCGCTGATGTTGATTCTGGATGAGCCGTGTCAGGGCCTGGACCGATTCGCCAGAAGTCGCCTCCTCGATCTTCTCGACCGGATGGGGCGTGAATCGGAGACGTGTCTGCTCTATGTGACCCACTACCCAGCCGAGATTCCGGCGTGCACCACCCACGTTCTGCGCTTCGAGATGTCGACAACCGGGGGGTATCGGGCTCGTCAGGTAACCCTTAACAGCAAGCGGGTGTGATTCTTGGCCGGATCCTCGTCGATCATGCCGTTTTCCTCGATATCGGCCACAAAAGCCTTGACCAGGTCCGGACACAGCTCGTGGTTTGCCATCCGGCGCAGGATGACAAACGCTTCGGCACAGGTCTTTCTTTTCTGATAGGGACGATCTGTGGTAATGGCGTCGAAACAATCGACGACGCTGATAATTCTGGCGCCCAGCGGAATATCATCGGACTTCAGGCCGAACGGATACCCCGACCCGTCCATCCGTTCGTGGTGGTAATGAATATAATCGAGCACGGGCAAAAGGCTATCGATTCCCTTCAGCAGGGATACCCCGATGTCGGGATGCCGACGGACTTCCGCCAACAACTCCCCTGCCAACTGGTCGGTTTGGTTGCTGAAGATGCGGTCGCTGAGGCCGATTTTGCCGATATCGTGCAGCAAACCGCCAATGCCGATGTTTCTGATTTCTTCCGAGGGCAGTCCCAACCGGTGTGCGAGCCGCATGGCATAGAGCGCTACCCGCCGGGCATGTCCCTCGGTATATTGATCTTTTGTTTTGAGTGCGGAATTGATGGCACTTAATTTTTGAAAATCGGAAGCCAACGCTTCCGGACAGGTGCTTTCCATTTATTGTCGTTTATCCGTTTTATTATAGAGTTCAGTTGCCTGGCAGACGCTTGACAGTCTGGTTTTTCATTCCAGGCGCTTCAATTGTCACAAATCCATTTCTTCACGGTAAAGCCGTGCAGACGGCGGTGTAAATCAGTGGGTGTATAGAAAATGGCATACCGGATGTCAACTCAAAAAATTCATATATTTTTTCAGGAAATGAGCGGTGTGCGAAATTCGTGTTTGGTGCAGGATTTCGGCCGGCGATCCGGTCACCACCACCCGGCCACCGGCATCGCCGCCCTCCGGACCCAAATCGATCACGTAGTCGGCCGATTTGATCACCTCCGGATTGTGTTCGATCACCGCCACCGTGTTTCCGCTGTCTACAAGGGCCTGCAGGACATCCATAAGCCGCCGGATGTCGGCCAGGTGCAGGCCCGTCGTGGGCTCGTCAAGGATAAAAAAAGTGTGACCGCGAGCCGGTTTTGCCAGCTGTCGCGCCAGCTTCATGCGTTGGGCCTCACCGCCGGAGAGGGTGGGACTGGGCTGGCCCAGCTCCAAATAGCCGAGGCCGATGTCGCATACAAACTGCAGCGCCTGCCGAATCACGGGTACGGCCGAGAAAAATTGAAGGGCTTCGGCAAAGGTCAGAGCGAACACTTCTGCAATTGACTTGCCCTTGAACCGCACCTCGAGGGTTTCACGGTTGAAACGGCTGCCGCCGCAGATGTCGCACGGCACATAGACATCGGGCAGAAAACTCATGGCGACCTTGGGATGGCCTTGACCCTTGCAGGCCTCACAGCGCCCGCCGGCGACGTTGAAGGAAAACCGGCCGGCCTTGTAGCCGCGGGCGCGCGCTTCGGGTGTTCCGGCGAAGAGCCTGCGGATGTCGTCTAGAAAACCAACATAGGAAGCCGGCACCGAACGCGGCGTACGGCCGATGGGGCTGTGGTCGACTTCCAGCACCCGGCTCAAGTCCTTCCAACCGATAATGTCGCGGCAGCCGCCGGCCGGTAGATGTTGCTTTCCGAGACGATTGCGCAGTCCCTTGTACAGTGTTTCCTTCAAGAGTGAAGACTTTCCTGAGCCGGATACACCGGTTACACAGGTCAGTGTGCCGAGAGGAAAGCGGACGTCGATCTGTTTGAGATTGCGGGCCGACGCGGCTTGCACCACCACGGCCGGCAACTCGCGGTAGGGGCGCAGCCGGGCGGAAATCTTTCGCGGGTGCCCGTCGAGGCAGGCGCCGGTGACCGATGACGATGCATTTTTCACGTCATCGAGGCCGCCGATGACCACCAGGCGGCCGCCTTCCCGCCCGGCACCGGGACCCAGGTCGATGATGGTGTCGGCGGCACGGATGGTCTCCTCGTCGTGCTCCACCACCAGGATGGAATTGCCACGGTCCCTCAGGGTTTTCAATGCGTCGATCAGAACCTGATTGTCGCGGGGATGCAACCCGATCGTCGGCTCATCGAGGACATAAGTGACGCCGGTGAGGTTCGATCCGAGTTGGGTGGCCAGACGAACCCGCTGGGCCTCACCGCCGGACAGGGTTTCTCCGCTGCGTCCCAGGGAGAGGTAGGAAAGACCGAGTCGGTTGAGGAGATCGAGCCGGATCCTCAGTTCCTGGAGGATCGGATCGGCGATGGGCTTCTGCGGCGCGTCGAAGGTCAGTTCAGCGAGGGCGCTGGCCAAGCGATCCGCCGGTTCCCGCACCAGGTCCCAGATCGTTTTTCCGCCGACCGTTACCGCCAGAGCCGCCGGATTCAGACGGCTGCCGCCGCAGGCGCCGCAGACCTCGGCCTCTGTTTCAGGGTCATCGGTTTCGTTTACATCGACGACGCCCAACCCGCTGCACTTCGGGCAGGCTCCCTGGCGGCTGTTGAATGAAAACAGCCGGGGATCGAGTTTCACGACGCCGATGCCGCAGGACGGACAGGTGCCGTGGACGCTGAAAATTTCTTCACTGCCTGCCGGATCCCACACCATCAGGCTGCCGGAGCCCTCCTCCAAGGCCCGGACGATAAGCCCATCAACCGGCGTCCGCCGATCCGCCAGGGTCCCGACCACCAGGTCAATGGTGTGTTCGTGGTAGCGACTGAGGCTCATTTTCGGCTGCAGATCTTGCAGCGCGCCATCGATACGGGCGCGCGCATATCCTTTTTTCAGCGCCTGGGCGATTACTTCCTTATGAAACCCCTTTCGCCCTGAGACTTTGGGAGCCAGTACCAAGAGGGAGCGGCCGCGGTAACGACGGCGGACTTCGGCCGTGATATCTTCGGCCGATCGGGCCGTCAATTGACGGCCACAACCCGGGCAATGCTGCGTGCCGAGTTTGCTGAACAGCAGCCGCAGGAAATGATAGACTTCTGTCAGGGTGGCGACCGTTGAACGGCGGCTGGCGTAGCTGACGCGCTGCTCGATGGCAACGGTGGGAGAAAGCCCGGAAACCAGATCGACATCGGGTCGCTCCAACACCTTTACGTATTGGCGAACATAAGGCGCGAGGCTTTCGAGGTAGCGCCGCTGACCCTCGGCAAACAGGATGTCGAAAGCCAGAGTCGATTTGCCGGATCCGGACACCCCGGTCAGAACCACGAGCTGATTGTGCGGAATCAAGAGGTCGAGGTCTTTGAGATTGTGTTCGCGGGCACCCTTAAGAGAGATGACGCCTGCGTCGCTCTGGGGCACAAAATCGGCTGCCGGTTCACCGATCCGCGGGACGTGAGGGTCTGCTTTGAGGCGTCCGCGGCCTGCCAGATAGTGCTGCAGGTATCGTCCGGTGTGGGAGCCGCTATGTGCCGCAACCTTTTCGGGCGGTCCGGCCGCCACGACCCGGCCGCCGCCGTTCCCTCCTTCCGGGCCTAAGTCGACGACCCAGTCTGCGGTTTTGATCACATCCATGTTGTGTTCGATCACCAGGACGGTGTTGCCTTCGTTCACCAGACGCTGGAGGGCCTGAAGCAGGGTGGCGATGTCTTCGAAGTGCAGACCCGTGGTCGGTTCGTCGAAGATAAACAGCCGCCCGGTTCCGGCATCGTGTTTGAGGTACCGGGAGAGCTTGAGGCGCTGGGCTTCGCCGCCCGAAAAAGTGTTGATCGGCTGCCCGAGACGGATGTATCCCAACCCGACATCGGCCAGTGGTTGGAGGGCTTCACGGATGGCGACATGGCGCTTCGACGGCCGATCGAAAAACTGCAGGGCCGCGTCGACTGTCATGGCAAGAAAGTCATCGATGCTGCGGTCGCGATAGGTGACGGCCAGGATTTCGGGTTTGAACCGCCGGCCGTTGCATTGCGGGCATGAGATGAAAACGTCCGATAGAAATTGCATCTCCACCTTTTCGTACCCGTCTCCTTTACAGGCCTCACAGCGTCCGCCTTCGACGTTGAACGAAAAGTGGCGCGGTTCGAATCCCTTTTCGCGCGCGGCAGGCGTAGCGGCCAACAGATGGCGGATCGGATCGAGGGCTTTAGTGTAGGTCAATGCATTTGCCCGTGGCGTCCGCCCGATAGGGCGCTGATCCACCAGGATGATCTCGGTGAGGTTTTCCAATCCGGAGATCGACCGATGGCTGCCGGGCCGGGCCTCGGCCGCCCCCAGAAAGCGGCTGGCGGCGCGGTAGAGAATTTCCTCGGCCAGGGTCGATTTGCCGGATCCGGATACTCCCGTCAGGCAAACGAAAAGGTCGAGAGGGATGCGAACATCGATCGATTTCAGATTGTTGGCCGCGGCGCCCTTGACGGTGATCCACCGGCCGCGTTGAGGCCGGCGGCGGTCTTGCGGCAGGGGGATGCGCCGCAGCCCTTTCAGATACTGTCCGGTCAGCGAACCGTCGACCCCGGCGGTGGGGCCGGAGTACATGACCCGGCCGCCCTGTTCACCGGCGCCGGGCCCGAGGTCAATCAAGTAGTCGCTTTCGCGGATAATCTCCGGATCGTGCTCGACCACGACAATCGTGTTGGACCGGTCCCGCAGGTCTTTGAGGATGCGCGCCAGGCGGTGTGTGTCGCTGGGATGCAGGCCGATACTCGGTTCGTCCAGGATATAGAGGGTATTGACCAGGGCGGCACCAAGGGACGAGGCCAAAGCGACCCGCTGCACCTCGCCGCCGGAGAGGGTCCGGGACTGGCGGTCGAGGGTCAGGTAGGCCAGTCCAACGTCTTGGAGGTATTTCAAGCGGTTGTTGACTTCTTGCAGGATCATCTGACCGGCTTCATCACCCTCGGGCAGCTCAAGGTCATTGAAAAAGGCGGCCGCTGCGGTCACATCCATCGCATAGATTTGGGCAATGGTGCAGTCGGCTAAGCGGTAGAGGAGAGTTTCGGCCTTGAAGCGCGTGCCCTTGCAATCCTGGCAAGCGTCGTAGCTCCGATAGCGCGACAGAAACACGCGCACGGGCATTTTATAGGTTTTAGTCTCCAGCCACTTAAAAAAACCTCTGATGCCGTAGTAGTCTTCGGTTCCTTCGATGACGAACCGTTTTTGGGATTCGTTCAGGCGCTGGAAGGGAATGTCGCTCGGAATCTTGCGTTCGCGACAGAAGTCGATCAGCTCATCGTATTCGTGACGCGGGTTCGAGGGGTTGCCCCAGGGTTTCACGGCCCCTTCGGCGATAGAGAGACCCGGTTCGGGTATGACCAGGTCCAGGTCGATGTCGATGGTGCGGCCGAAGCCGCGGCAGGTCTCACACGCACCGATGGGGCTATTGAAGGAAAACAGGTTGGGCTGGGGCGACGTGTAGTGTGTTCCGCAGTAGGCGCATTCCAGCCTGCTGCTGACGGTCAGGTGCTTTTGGCGATTGATCCAGATATCCACCTGTCCGCCACCGAACCGGAACCCCAATTCGGCCGAGTCGATAACGCGATTGCGGTCATCGGGCCGCAGCAGAATACGGTCGACCAGAACGGGCAGGGCTTCCGCGTCATCCTTCGACTGCCACTCAGTCGTCTCTCGAATTTCATTGCCGTCGAACCAACGGTCGAAGCCGATCCGTGCCAGTTCGGCCCGGATGTGCTTGGCCGACACCGCTTCTGTTGGATAAGGAAACGTCAGAATCACCTCCGCACCGGCCGGTTGCGCCCGCACAAGCTGCCACACGTTTTCCGGTGTTTCCGCGAGTACCGGCCGACCGCACTCTTTGCAGTGCAGTTGCCCGAGACGGGCAAAGAGAAGCTTCACGTAATCGGTGATTTCCGTCATGGTGCCCACGGTCGAGCGGGAGGTGCGCACCGGGTCTTTGCGGTCAATGGCAATCGCCGGCGGGATCCCCTCGATCTTGTCCACCTGCGGCCGGTCCATACGGTCCATGAACTGTCGGGCGTAAGGCGAAAACGTCTCGACATATCGCCGTTGGCCTTCGGCGTAAAGGGTATCGAACGCCAGGGAGGATTTGCCTGAGCCGCTGACACCGGTGACGACGGTGATCCGGTTGAGAGGGATCTGAAGATCGAGGTTCTTCAGGTTGTTCTGACGAGCCCCGCGGATGTTGATGATATGTTTTTGGTGCATCATTAAATGATAAGCATTCGGCGTGTGGAATAAAGATCCCGTCTTCGATACGATGCGGGGAAAGGGCAGAGGTGGAGCGTCTGCCCGATGCAGCGGAAAAGCGGGCAGACGCCGATAATGACGTGGGAAAAGTCTATTTTTTGATGCTGCGCGGGAGCAGCATCTGGTGCTGAGGGCAGATCGACCGCGGGTTCTGGTAGGCGGCACCGGCAAAGGCGATCAAATACCGGCGGATTTCGGTCATGGCGGCGACCTGGTCCACGAATCCCTTGCGGGCACAGTAGACAGGGCGTGAATTGTCGTAGTATTCCCGGACCATTTTGTTCATGTTCTCGATAACCTGGTCCAAGGGGCGACCGGCGTCTTTTTCTTTCACCAGCCGCCGCGAGAAACTGGCGGCGGCGGCAGTTTCGCCGTGCATGACGTAGATTTCGGTAGTGGCGACCCCGAGGGTGAAGGCGTTGTGGCGGTTGGCCGTGGACCCGCCCATGACGTAGTGCGCGGCCGCGGTCCCCTTGCGTAGGACCACCAGCATCATCGGCACGTCGGTCTGCTGAATCGAGTAGATCAGGGACTGTCCCAGCCCGAGCAGTTCAGCCTTTTCGGCCAAATCGCCGACGTCGATGCCGGAGGTGTCCTGAATCCATATAATCGGAACCCGGTCGCGCCCGCAAAGGGTCACGAACTCATTCATCTTGATCAGCCCCTGACGGTAGAGTTTGCCGCCGATGCCCGGATAGGGCGCATACTCCGGATAGTCCTCCCCCAGATATCCCTGGCGGTTGCCGATGAACCCCACCAGAAAGCCGTCCACCTTGCACAGACCGGTGTAGACTTCAGGGCCGTAATCCGGGCGGTATTCCATGTGTTCGCTGCCGTCCACCAGGCGAGACAGAACCTCGTCGAAATCGTACATCTGTTTCTGGTTGAAGGGCACCAGGCTGTAGAGGTCCTCGCCCGCAAAACGGGGGGGCTTGGGATCGGCCACCCGGAAAAATTTCGGGTTATAGGCCGGCATATCCCCCATGTAGTCCTTGATGCCGTCGAGCACCTGAGTCTCATCGTCGTAAACGTATCGGAAAAAACCGGTTTCATCGTAGTGGATCCTGGTCGAGCCGGGCGGCTCTTCCTTGTACTGCTTGGCGGCCTTGATCAGCTGTTCGGCGCCTTCCAGATCGAAGGAGCCCTTAGGAGACATTCCGCTCAGGATGCCGCCGCCCCCGACGGCGATATTGCTGTCTTTGTGGGCAAACAGGATGGTGGGGCTGATGCCCTGGTAGCCGCCGCCGGCCGGGTTGGTCCCGTAAATGGCGGCCAGGATCGGAATCCCCATCTGCTCCAGTTCGGCGTGGCGAAAGAAGGTGGTACCGCCGCCGCGCCGGTTGGCATAGAATTTTTCCTGCTCGGTGAGCTTGACACCGCTGCAGTTGACCAGCCAGACCAGCGGCAGATTCAGGCGCTTGGACAGATCGGTGACCCGCAGGATGTTTTCATACTGACCGGGCACCCAGGCACCGGCAAAGACTTTGTTGTCGAAACCGATGATCACGGCCCATTTGCCGGAGATCTTCCCCAGGCCGTCGATGACGTTGCTGGTGCCTTCGGCGTTGTCTGCGGGATTGTAAAGCGTATGCAGCGGACACCAGGTCCCGGGGTCCACGAGATAGCGGAGGCGCTGCCAGATGGTCATCTGGCCCCGGGCGTTGATTTTTTCTTCCGGCAACCCGACATTTTTGACTTTTTCGACCTCTTTGCGGATTTCTTCCTCGACGTCCTTGATTTTCTTGACGTTTTCCTGGTTGCTTTTGATCTGTCCCGGACTCAGATCGGTGCCGAAGTCCTTCATTTTTTCGAAGTAAGGTCTCATGATGTCTCGCTCCCGGTTTCGTCAGCGGTTTTATCCGTTCTGCTCGATCGGCCACAGCCCTTTTTCTTTCAGGACCGACCGTAGCGTCTTCAGGGCGGTGTTGACCGTGGGGATACCCGCGTAGGTGAAGGTCTGGAAGATCGCTTCCGCGATGTCCTCCACAGGGCACCCCACATTCAGAGCGGCCTGGATGTGGAGCCGGAGCTCTTCCGGGCGGTCGAGGACCGTCAGGACGGCGATGGTGATCAACTGCCGCGTCTGATGGGGGACCATTTCGCGAGCGTACAGTCTCCCCGTGATAAACAGCGACAGTTCCCGGCCCAGTTCCTTATCAAAGGCCTGCCAGAGCTCAAAGGGTTTTTCTTCCGTAACGCCCTTGAAGTAAAGCGCGGCGGTGTTTTTTGTTTTTTCGATCAATTCCTTATCCAATGGCCGCAGTCTCCTTTTTACCGGTTCCATCTCGGTCGCTGAAAGGCGACCCTCAGCGGTTCGCCTTGCGGATGCCCAGTTGGTCCAGAGCGATGATCCATTTGCAGATGTTGGCCGATCCCTCGACCATCGTGTAAGTGGGGGTATCGCGGTAGAACCGGGCGACCGGATATTCAGTTGAATATCCGTAGGCCCCGAAAATCCGCATGGCGTAGTTGGCGCACTTTGTGACCACTTCGCCGGCAAAATACTTGGCCTGGGCCACGTCCAGGCCGTTGTTGAGACGGCCCTGATCCTTGGCCCATGCGGCCTTGTAGACCAAGAGACGGGCGGCTTCTATTTCAGCCGACATCTGGGCAATCATGTCCTGGTTCATCTGAAACTCGCCGATGGGTTTGCCGAACTGTTTGCGCTCGCGGCAATATTTTACAGACGCGTCGAGGCAGGCCTGAGCCACGCCGACCGCCCCCGCCGCGGCCGATAATCGGGTCTGGTTCAGAGAGCTGAAGACAATTTTAGCCCCGTCTCCGGGTTGCCCGAGGATGTTTTCCTTGGGGACGCGGGTGTTGGTCAGAAAGATTTCGCCGGACGGTGAACTGTGCGACCCCATTTTTTCGAGGGCGGTGGTTCTGACGCCATTGAAATTCTTCAACTCGACCACGAAAGCCGACAATCCTTTGGAGCCCTTTTCGCGATCCGTGTAGGCATAGTAAAGGATCACATCGGCGATGTTGGCATTGGAAATCCAGGTCTTTGAACCGTTCAACAGCCAGTGGTCGCCCTTGTCTTCGGCCGTGGACTGCATCGACATCACATCTGATCCGGCGTCCGGCTCGGTGATGCCGAATCCGCCGATGTATTCGGCATTGACCAGTTTGGATATATATTTCTGTTTGACAGCGTCGGCGCCGTAACGATAAATAGTGTAGGCACATCCAAGGGTCTGCATGTTGACTTGAACCCTCAGGGAGCTGGACGCCCGCGCAATTTCTTCGGTGACGATCATGGCCGCCAGCCAACCGGCGTCCATTCCTTCCCCATCATACTCTTCCGGAATGACCGTGCCGAAAAAGCCGAGTTCGGCTATCGGTCTGATGGCCTCTTTGTAGGGGAAATAATGCTTGGCATCCCACTCGTCGGCATAGGGAGCGATTTTTTTATCGGCGAACTCACGGATCGCTTTTCTCAGCATTTCAAGTTCTTTGGTCAACGCAAAATGCATCTAATGTCCTCCTCTACAATTGGGTCGGCACGATTATTAAAAGCCGCGCTGTAGTGTCTCGTCACACATATATTATCTTGTCCATTGTCGACCGCTGCTCGATATTTCAAGCCTGGGTATCAGCACCGCAGAGCGCTCAAATAGCTACCATATAGCTATACCGCAACCGCAATGTCAAGCGCTTTTAAACCGATGCCCGTTGAGGCTTCGGGTGTTCGGGTCGCCTTTTCTTAAGCGGGGGCCATCCTTCGTCGGTCCGGCCGAGAAAACAAAACCGCTTGACAATCCGGTCAAACTGGATTGAGATCTTTTACCGGGAAATTTTTTGCAGTCGCGGGAGTGAATCTGGACATCCCTTACACTACGGTGGCGTTTTTATATCAAGGACCGTCAGATGCACAGCGATCAAAACAAGGTCATGGATCTGAGCACGGCCATCCGGCGCTTTGTCAATGTCGGCGCGCACATTTCGATCGGCGGTTTTACCCTCAACCGCAACCCGATGGCGGCGGTGTATGAAATCATCCGTCAACGCATCACGGGGCTCCATGTCTATGCACACTCCAACGGTCAGGGCGTGGATGAACTGGTCGGCGCCGGCTGCGTATCCCGGCTGGAGATCGCCTATGCCGGCAGCGGTCGCTTTGCACCGACCTGCATTCGGTTCCGGAAAGCCGTTGAAAACCGATCGCTTACTGTGGAGGACTACTCCAACTACCAGATGACGCTGCGGTTCATGGCCGGTTCCATGGGGGTTCCCTTCCTGCCGACGCGCTCGGGACTCGGCACCAGCATCATCGACAAATGGGGGTTTCCGGCCGAACTGAGAAGAACCGATCCCAAGATTCCGAATCAAAAACTGGTCGTTATGGACAACCCGCTCGACGGCTGGGGTGATGCCGCCCGGGTCGTTCTGGTACCGGCCATCAACCCGGACGTGACCATCCTGCACGCTCAGAAGGCCGATGCTCAGGGCACGGTCCGCATCGAAGGACTTACATTCGCCGATGTCGAGCAGGCCAAAGCCGCGCGACGTTTAATCGTGACCTGCGAAGAGCTGGTTGCGGTCGATGTTTTGAGGGCGGCACCCGATCAGAACCAAATCCCTTTTTTTTGTGTCGATGCGGTCGTGCCGGTTCCCTGGGGCGCGTTTCCCACCGCCTGCTACCGGTATTACGATTACGACCCCGTCTATTTCAACCAATACCGTCAAGCGGCAATGGACGACGAGCGGTATCGGACGTATTTGGAGATGTTTGTGTACGGCGTTCCGGATCACCAAACACTGATCGAGAAGGTCGGCCCTCGGCGGCTCGATGCCATCAAGGCCGACCCGCGGACCGGTTATGCGATCAATCTTGATCGCCGTTAAGCGTTGGAGTGACGGGAGTTATTCGAGCTATGGCAGAGTATACCCTGCGCGAAATGATGGCGATAGCCGCGGCGCGACAGATTCGTGACAAAGACATCGTTTTTTGCGGCACCGGGATTTCGATGCTGGCCGCCATGGCGGCCAAACACATCAGCGCCCCAGACAGCGTGATTTTTTTCGAGACCGGCGCCATCGATTCACTGCTGGCGGAGGTTCCCATGGCGGTGGCCGACCCACGCGTCATGCACTGGACGTCGGTCAACGGCAGCCTGGCGGACGCCTTTGCCTTTATGCAGAATCCGACCACCGGCCGGCAGGTCGTCGGCATCATGGGGGCCGCTCAGATCGACCGCTACGGCAATTTGAATTCAACGGTCATCGGCGACTATTTTCGTCCCCGGGTTCGATTTTCCGGCAGCGGCGGCGCCTGTGACGTGGCCTCCTTTGTCGGCCGCACCATCATTTTCATGCATCACGAAAAGCGCAAGTTCGTCAATCGCCTGGATTACCTGACCAGTCCGGGCTGGCTCCAGGGGGCCGGTATGAGGGAACAGGCCGGGCTTGCGGCGGGTGGTCCGGCGGTGGTGATCACTAACATGGCGGTAATGGCCTTCGACGACACCACGCGGGAGATGTATCTGATGGCGGTATTTCCCGGCATTTCGCCGGCGCAGGTGCTCGATCACATGGAATTTGAGGTGGACATTTCGCGGGCGCAGACTTTTCCACCGCCTTCAGCCGCAGAGTTGGCCATTCTGAGGGAAAAATGCGACCCTCAGCGGCTGATACTCGGATAAATACGGCGCGAGCTTGCTCGTGCCCACCTTATTTTCGTGCTGATTCACTGAAGACATTTTTTCGGAACTTCTGCAGCGCGATCGCCGTCATAAAAGCAAGGCCGCCCAGCAGGTCCCCCCATGCCTGCGGCCAGAAAAGTCCGGCCGCACCTAAGGTGAACAGTCCGGTTTCCAGCCAGGTGGCCCGGCGGATAAAATAACGCTCCAGGGCCGAGGCGAACGCCACCAGGCCCAGGGTGGTGGTCACCATGGCGAAGGCCACCTCCCAGTGCAGCAGTTCATAATTCTCTCCCATACCGAGCAGCGGTCGGTAGGCCATGATGAGGGGGATGATGTAGAGTCCTTTGGCGAGCTTCCAGGACGTAAAAGCGGTCCGCATCGGATTGGCCCCCGCGATCCCGGCGCCGGCGAAACTGGCCAGGCTCACCGGTGGCGTCACATTGGCATCCTGCGAGTACCAGAAGACGATCATGTGGGTGACCAGCAGCGGGACACCCATGTCGAGCAGGGCCGGGCCGGCCAGGGTCGCCAACACGATGTAGCTGGCGGTCACCGGCAGGCCCATTCCGAGCACCAGTGAAGCCGCCCCGATCAACAAAATTGCCAGGGCTTCGATGCCGAAGCTCAGGTCGAGCACCAGGCTGGAAAATTTCAGACCCATGCCCGTAAGGGTAACCATGCCGACGATAATGCCGGCCGCCCCACACGCCACCGACACCATGACGGCATTACGCGCGCCCTTCTCGAGTGCCCCGAGCGTTTGCTTGAGTTCCCGGAGTCCGAATTGCGCCAGGCTCAGGCGATCGGGGTCATCGGAAGGATACCGACGGCCGCTGGTCGCCCAGCGGATGCTGTTGGCCGCCAGACTTGCGGCCACAGTACTGAGCACCGCCACGAAACCGGCCATCATGGGTGAGTAGTTGGCCCTCAGCACGTAGATCAGGATCAAAACCGGGATGATGAAGTGCAACCCTTCCCTGATCACTTTCATGGCCCGCGGCAGGTTTTCCCTGGGTTGGCCCTCGAGACCATATTTTTTGGCCTCGTAGTGAACGAAGAGGAGCACCGTGACGTAGTACATAATGGCCGGCACCAGGGCCACCTTTACAATGGTCAAATAACTGGTTTCGGTAAACTCGGCCATCAGAAAGGCACCGGCCCCCATGATGGGCGGCATCAACTGGCCGCCGGTGGAGGCGGCCGCTTCGATGGCCCCGGCCACATGCGGCCGGTAGCCGACTTTTTTCATCATGGGGATGGTGAAGGAGCCGGTGGCGACCACATTGCCAACGGCCGAGCCTGAAACAGACCCCATGAAACCCGAAGCCACCACGGCAGTTTTGGCCGGTCCACCCGAAAAACGGCCGGTGATGGAATAGGCCAGTTCGATAAAAAAATTTCCGCCCCCCGTAGACTCCAGAAACGCCCCGAACAGGACGAAAACGAAGACGAACGTGGCGGCCACCCCGATGGGAAGCCCGAAGATGCCTTCGGTCGTGAGCCACAGCGTGGTAGCGATGCGCTCGATGCTGTACCCCTTGTGGATGATCAACTCGGGCATGTAGGGCCCGAAGTGGGCATAGAGGATGGCCGCCAGGCAGATACCGGTCATTACGAGGCCGATCACCCGCCGGCAGGCTTCCAGCACCAGAAGGGTCCCGATGATACTGATCGCCAGGTCGCTTTGAAGCCAGTCGCCCTGACGCTCGAAGATATCGGTGAGATTGTAGCAGATGTAAAACGTGCAGGTAACCGATGCCAGGACAAGGATCCAGTCCATCAGGACCCAGACCGTCAGCTTGTCCTTGCGGGCGCCTTTGAACGGCGCCTTGAGCAGAAAAGTCAGGCTCAGGATGGCTCCCAGGTGGATCGAGCGCTGAACCAGGGCGGTCAGGGCGGTAATGCCGGCCGTGTAGAGCTGGAAAAGACTCAAGCTGACGGCCAGAACCGCTACCAGGCGGGCGGTCCATTGAACCAGGTTTCGATGGCGATCGGGCGGGGCGGCGACGGCCGAAACCGATCGGTCCCGATCTTCCCGGTTTCCTGGCAGATGTGTTTCCGACATCGATGTCTCCTGGTCTTGCTTCACCTGGGAGTGGCGGGATGGGGGCAGAATCTGCGCCAGATTCGGTGGAGTCGGCTCACCGGTCGCGCCGAGAATTGAACGGCGCTGTGGGGTGCCACGGAAGAGAGATTCGTGCGGGTATGCCGCCAGATGACGGTGTGGTCCACCCCGGGGCTGCCGATTCGCAGGATGAAATTGCCGGTCGACAGGTGCATGTTTTCGATGGCTTCATAGGGACCGCGCTGCACCATCCGCCCTACTCCCGGCATGCGGCCCATGCCGGCCCCGAATTTCAGATAGCGTTCTTCCTCGATGTAGATTCGGCCTGCACGATCCAGGCTGTGCTCCTCCCAGATGGGAGCGTTTTCCACCGAGTGATAGTAATGTAAGGTAAACCGCTCGCCAACCTCCAGCGGCAGCACCAACAGCGCCGGTCCCCCCTTAACCGGGACCACCCGCAGTTCCAGGCCGCCGGATGTCAAACCGGCGGCAACCAGGAACAATAAGACCACGCCGGAAACTGCGAAAAGTATCCACCGCACCGGCCTGGCCATTGCTCCGCCTTCAGGGCATCAGTTTGGCCGGTACCGCAATCCCTTTTTCCTTGAGGTACTTGACAGTGCCCGGATGGAGGGGGATCGGCGAATACTTGACGGCATTTTCAGGTGTGGTGTAGGCCGCCGAGGGGTGGATCTTGCGCAGGTAGTCGTTGTGTTCATACAGCGCTGCGACCAACTTGTAGACCATATCTTCCGTTAGGGATTTCTGACAGATCATCACGTTCCAAACACCGATGGTGGGAACCGGCTTGGCGACCCCCCGGTAGACACCGCCGGCCAGGTCGACCGATGCATAGGTGTCGTTGGAGGTGAGGACCTTCTGGGTTTGCTCCGGCGTGATCGGGATGATGACAATGTCATGGGTGGTGGCCAGATCCAGGATGGAACTGGTACCGGGACCTACCGACCAGAAACCGACGTCGATGGTGCCGTCCCGCAGCGCATTGGCGGTTTCCGTGAAGGACAGCCGGCTGTCCTTGAAAGAGTCGAGCGGGATGCCCACCGCTTTCATTACCGCTTCGGCCATGAAATTGGTGCCGCTGCCCGGGCTGCCGCTGCTGATGCGCTTGCCCTTGACCTGCTCGATATTGGTGATGCCGCTGTTTTTCAAGGTGACCACCTGCAGCAGGTTGGGGTACATGATGGCCATGGAAAGGATGTCGTGCTTTTTGCCTTTGAATTTGCCTTCTCCTTGGAAACCGGCCAAGGCGACATCGCCCATGACTTCGCCGAAAACAGTCTCGCCCTTGTCGGCCAGTTTGACGTTTTCCACACTGGCACCAGTCACTTCGGCCACGGCCTGGATGCCCGGCACGTACTTGGACCAGATCTCGGCCACTCCGCCGCCGTAAGGATAGTAGATGCCGCCGGTCCCACCGGTGCCGATACCGATGAAAGTCGTTTTTGCTGCGACCGGCCCGGACAGGGCCAAAATTATGCAAAGGATCAGGAATAGACCGATTCGTTTCATGTGCTCATCCTCCATTTATCTGTTCGGCTGCTATTGTGATGCGGTTTTGATGATCAGGGTCATAGCTTTGGGGCTTTCGGGCATATCCACCACCGGATAGTCGAAAGACATGGATTGACCCGGCTCGACGAGGCCTTTCTTAGTGGTGCGAGGAATGAGACCGCCCACGGCTTTGCCATTGTCCATGAACATGTTGACCCGGTAGCGCTGGGGTTTGTTG